>WQUH01000148.1 GCA_009782165.1 Pseudomonadota bacterium
GATGCCGTCAGGGACAGCGAGGGCTCTTTCTTTTTTTTCTTCCCCCACCTGCCGGCGGAAGGGAGGCGTCCATACCATCTCCCGATGGGGAACTGCCGCCCAATGGCCGTCATTGCGAGGAGCGAAGCGACGAAGCAATCCAGGAATCGCCACAGGGACACGACTGAATTGCTGCGACTTTGCGCAGGATGACTTTTCTTGGATATGACAACAGTGCAGAATGACTGACTTGTTGAATTGAAAAGAGCATTACTGCGACCTGCTCGTCCCGTTGCGGCCCTTCACGCCGTCTATTGGTGAAACGAGTTTTCATCCTCGATCGGTTCGAGATGGGTCGAGATGTGGGCCCCGCCCAGGGCCTGATCGAGCTCCTGCTCGAAATCCTCGGCCATGTGGTGGGCGTCATGCACCGTCCAGTCGCCGGGCACGAGCATGTGTACGGCAATGAAACGATGGGCCGCCGCCTGTCGGGTCCGCAGGTCATGAAATTCCACCCCCTTCGCCCGGAACGCCGCCATCACCCGCTCGATCGCCTCCTGCTCCTCCTTCGGCAGAACCGTGTCCATCAACCCGTCCACAGACTGCCGCACCAGGGTGATGCCGGTCCAGGTGATATTGGCGCTGACCAGCAGGGCGACGATCGGGTCGAGCACGCTCCATCCGGTCGCCGCCACCAGGCCGATGCCGGCCACCACGCCGGCCGAGGTCGCCACATCGGCGAACAGATGCCGGCCGTCGGCCTCCAGGGTGATCGAATTGTACCGGCGGCCCGCGTTGACCAGCATCCGCGCCACCACCCAGTTCACCCCGGTCGCGGCAATGGACACCGCCAGGCCGATGCCGACCTGCTCCAAGGGCCGGGGATGGATAATCCGTTCGATGGCGGCAACGGCAATGCCCACCGCGGCCAGGATGATCAGCACTCCCTCGAAGCCGCTGGAAAAATATTCCGCCTTGCCGTGGCCGAACGGGTGCTTGTCATCGGCGGCCCGCGCCGCCAGCGACAGCATCCACAGGGCCATCACCGCGCCGAAGAGGTTGGTGATGGATTCGACGGCATCGGACAGCAGGCCCACCGACCCGGTGATCAGATAGGCCACCAGCTTCAGCAGAATGGTGCCGATGGCCGCCGCAATGGCGATCCAGGCATAGCGGGTCAGGTTTGGTCGCTGGCCGGTCATCCCCTTCCTCCTCGAGCGCCGCCTCTCCCCCGTTCAGTCACGGAGCACCCGCGCCATCTCGCGGGCAATGGCCAACTCCTCGTTGGTGGGAATGACCCAAACCTGGATCGCGCTGTCCGGCGCGCTGATCCGGCGGGCGTCCCGATCGCGCAACCGGTTGCGCTCGGGATCGAGCCGCACCCCGAACGGTTCCATTCCCTTGAGGGATTCGGCGCGGACAATGGGATCGTTCTCGCCGATGCCGGCGGTGAAGACAATGGCGTCCACCCGGCCAAGCACCGCCATGTAGGCGCCGATGTACTTGCGGATGCGGTAGGTCTGCACCTCCACCGCCAGTCTGGCGCGGACATCCCCCGCGCCGGCGGCCCGGTGGATGTCGCGCATGTCGTTCATGCCGCACAGGCCCTTGAGCCCCGACTCCTTGTTGAGCAGATCGTCAATGGCCTCCAGCCCCATCCCCTTGTTCTGCTTCAGAAACAGGTGGAGCGCCGGATCGACGTCGCCGGAGCGGGTGCCCATCACCAGCCCTTCCAGCGGCGTCATGCCCAGCGAGGTGTCGACGCTGTGCCCGTTTTCGATCGCGGTGATGGAGCAGCCGTTGCCTAAGTGAATGGTGATCAGGTTGCACGCGGACAGCGGCCTGTCCAGAAGGCGGGCGCACTCCCCGGCCACGAACCGGTGCGAGGTGCCGTGAAAGCCGTACCGCCGCACCCGGTCCGTTTGGTAGAGCGCGTAGGGAATGGCGTAGAGATACGCCCGGGGCGGCATGGTCTGGTGGAAGGCGGTATCGAAGACCGCCACCTGCGGCACCTCAGGAAAAATCTCCCTGGCCACCCGGATGCCGTCCAGGTTGGCCGGGTTGTGCAGGGGCGCCAGGGGGATGTTGTGCCGCAGCACCTCGATCACCGCGGCGGTGATCCGCATCGAGCCGCGAAAATCCTCGCCGCCGTGTACCACGCGATGACCGATGGCGTCAATCTCCGAGGCCTGGCGGATCACCCCCTTGTCCCGGTCGGTCAGGGTGGCGATCGCCAGCAGCATGCCGCTGCGGTGATCCGGGATCGGCTGCTCGATCACCGCCTCCTGTTCGTGCCCGGTTCCCGGAAAGGCCGTGTTCCGCAACCGGCCGCGGTCCTCGCCGATCCGCTCCACCAGGCCGGTGGCCAGCACGCTTTCGTCCGCCATCTCGATCACCTGATACTTGATCGAGGAACTGCCGGAATTAATGATGAAAAATTTCATATCCCCTCCCCCCGCTCAATGTTCTTTGGCCACCTGGGCCTGGATGGCGGTCAGGGCGACGGTATCGACGATATCCTGGACCGTGCAGCCCCGCGACAGGTCGTTGACCGGTTTGTTCAAGCCCTGGAGGATCGGCCCCATGGCCACGGCGTTGGCGGCGCGCTGCACCGCCTTGTAGGTGTTGTTGCCGGTGTTGAGGTCGGGGAAGACGAACACCGTGGCCCGGCCGGCCACCTGGGAATCCGGCAGTTTCAGCGCCGCCACCTCGGGGTCGAAGGCCGCGTCGTACTGCAACGGGCCTTCCAGCGGGTAGTCGAGACCGCGTTCGGCCATCATCTGCCTGGCGATGGCCGTGGCCTCGACCACCTTGTCCACATCCTCGCCCGACCCGGACGAACCGGTGGCATAGCTGAGCAGGGCCACCCGCGGCTCGATCCCGTAAATTCTGGCAGTTTCCGCGGAACTGAGCGCGATTTCCGCCAACTGGCGGGCGTCGGGGTTGGGCACCACGGCGCAGTCGCCGAAGGCCATGATTTTGCTTTGCAGGCACATGATGAAGATCGACGAGACGACCGACACGCCGGGCCTGGTCTTGATGAACTCGAAGGCCGGCCGGATCGTCTGGGCGGTGGTGGTGATCGAACCGCTGACCATGCCGTCGGCCAGCCCCTTGTGTACCATCATGGTGCTGAAGTAGGTGGGATCGGACATCCGGTCGCGGGCCACATCCATGATGATGCCGCGATGTTTGCGTATCTCGAAGTAGGTCTGCACGAAATCGTCGTAGTGCGGCGAGGCGGTCGGATTGATGATCGTGGCGCTGTCGATGTTGAGATTGAGCTTGGCCGCCTTGATCCGGATCTCGTCCTCCTTGCCCAGGAGGGTGATATCGGCGATGCCCCGGCGCAGAATGATGTCGGTGGCGTTGAGAATGCGCTCGCCCATGCCTTCGGGCAGGACGATGTGCTGCCTGTCCTGCGCGGCCTTTTCCACCAGCGAGTATTCGAACATCCGGGGGGTGATGCGGACGGACCGCTGGGCCACCACCCGTTTGGTCAGTTCGGGGACATTGACATACTTGGCGAACCAGCCGAGCGCGGTGGCGATCCGCTTGGTGTCGGTGGCCTCGATCCGGCCGTAGAGTTCGGTGACGCTCTGCACCGTGTCGTAGGTATGCGATTCGACGAACAGAACCGGCACGGGAATGCCGGTCCAGCCCTGGATCAGCCGCTGCACGCTGGGGCTGAGTTCGAGGCCGCCGGTGATGAGAATGCCGGCGATGTTGGGATAGGCCGAGGAAATTCTGCTGGCCAGACTGGCAATGATGATGTCGGAGCGGTCGCCCGGGGTGATGATCAGGCTGCCCTCCTTGAGGTATTCGAGGAAGTTGCTGATCTGCATCGCGGCCACCAGGTAATTGCTCACCAGGTTGAGCATGCTCGGTCGGCCGTACAGCACCTCGGCGCCGAGCCAGCGTTTGACGTCATCGATGGTCGGGTTGCCCAGGGCGCGGTTTTCGGGAATCACATACAGGGGGTACGGGCGTTCGAACTGCTCGCGGCACTTGTCGTTGCTCGCGGTATCGCGGAGAAAGCTGTCCGGCACGCGGTTGACGATGCTCGCGGCGATCTCCACCCCCTTTTCCTCCAGGGTATCGATGGTGATCGCCGTATGGGTGCAGATCTCCTCGGTCGACTTGTCGCGGCCCGTGGTGATGAGCAGCACCGGGGCCCCGAGGTTGGCGGCGATGTTGGCGTTGAGGTCGAGTTCGAATCCCGGATCCTTGCCCTGAAAATCGGTGCCTTCGCAGAGGATGAAATCGTATTTGGCCTCGAGCTGCTTGTATTTCTTGAGGATGTTCTCGTAGAGCACTTCCTCCTGGCCGGTGGTCATCAACTGCCGCGCCTGGCTCAGGGTGTAGGCGTGGGTGTCGCCATAGTCGAGGTCGAGCTTGAAATACTTGAGCACCAGGTTGAGATCATGGTCGACCCGGCCGAAAACGTGATCGTTGATGATCGGCCGGAAGAAGGCGATCCGGCTGATCTCTTTCAGGATCATCTGCATGACGCCGAGAATGATGGCCGATTTGCCGCTGCGTTCCTCGGCCGCGGTCACATAGAGATTGTTCGCCATGCGTGTGCGCCTCGTTTTCCCGCCGCACGGGCGGGATGATGGTGAATCGGAACAGGAACGGCCCCAAGGCGGCCGTCGCCGGGATCGATGGGATTTCAGGTGTGGTCACTGTAAAACGATTTTACATTTCCCTCAAGACATTACACCGCGCCGGAACATCGGGCGCAGCCGCCCTGCCGGGGCCGGCCGCGAGACCCGCCTCGGGCCGCCGA
>WQUH01000149.1 GCA_009782165.1 Pseudomonadota bacterium
GGTGTCAAGAAAACCGCCCAGATCACCAAAGCCATGAACATGGTGGCTTCGGCCAAACTGCGCGGCGCTCAGGAAAAAATGGAGCGATTTCGGCCCTATGCCAGTAAATTCGTCGAAACGATGCGCGACCTCTCCGGTGGGATGGAGGGCAGCGATCTGCCCCTGATGGAGGTCCGCGAGGTCAGGAAGGTGGAGATCGTCGTGGTCACCTCTGATCGCGGACTGTGCGGCAGTTTCAATGCCAACATCATCAAAACCGCCGAGCATCTGCGTCGGCAATATGAGGCTGAAGGGAAGAGCGTCAGCTTTGTCACCGTCGGCAAGAAGGGGACGCAGGCGTTCAAGAGAAGCGGCAAATTGCGCACCCAGTTCACCGACATCATGGGCACCTTCCAGATGTTCAATGCCCGTGAGATTTCGCAGAACATCACCGCCGCCTTTCTCGATGGAGAAAGCGACCAGGTCGATATCGTGTACGGGCGTTTTCATTCCGTGGCAGTCCAGAAGCCCGAACGGGAAGAACTGCTGCCGATCAAGCCCATGACCGCCGATGGCGGCGGCGCACCCGGGCGGGCGGCCATGTCGGGTTCGTATACCTACGAGCCTGACCCGGAAGAAATCATGGAAGTGCTGCTTCCGCTCTTTCTGAATGTGCAGATATACCATGCCATGCTGGAAGTTGGCGCCAGTGAGCATGCCGCCAGAATGACGGCTATGGATAACGCCACCAATGCATGCAAGGACATGATCACGCAGTTGACCCGTCTGTACAACAAGGCGCGTCAGGCTGCGGTCACCAGTGAACTGATGGATATTGTTGGCGGCGCCGAGGCGCTCAAGGGATAATCAGGATGTTACCGGCTATTGTCACGGTCAAAGGAGGCCTTTTCAAATGGGTGAAGCAAGGGTAGGAAGAGTTATCCAGGTCATCGGACCTGTTGTCGATGTTGAGTTTGATCCGGGCTATCTGCCTGATATTATGAATGCGCTTTTTATCTCCAACCCGGCTATCAGCGATGTGGCGGATAACCTGGTGTGCGAAGTGGCGCAGCATTTGGGTGATAACGTGGTCCGCACGGTCGCCATGGATCAGACCGACGGTCTGGTGCGCGGCATGCCGGTGAGGGACACCGGCGGTCCGATCACCATTCCTGTCGGCTCGCCTGCCCTTGGCCGGATCATGAACGTGGTCGGTCGTCCGGTGGATGGACTCGGCCCGATCGTGTCCGAGAAGAACATGGCGATCCACCGCCCTGCCCCGGCATTTACCGAGCAGGATACCGAGGTCAACGTGCTTGAGACCGGCATCAAGGTTATCGACCTGCTCGTTCCCTTCCCCCGCGGCGGCAAGATGGGGCTCTTCGGCGGCGCTGGCTGCGGCAAGACGGTTATCATGATGGAGATGGTCAACAACATCGCCATGCAGCACGGTGGTATTTCGGTCTTCTGCGGTGTCGGCGAGCGGACCCGTGAAGGCAACGACCTGTACCATGAAATGAAAGAGTCCGGCGTATTGCCCAAGGCGGCCCTGGTGTACGGCCAGATGACCGAGCCTCCGGGAGCGCGCTCGCGGGTTGCCTTGACCGGTTTGACCGCGGCTGAATACTTCCGCGACGAGGAAGGTCAGGACGTACTGTTCTTCGTCGACAATATCTTCCGTTTCACCCAGGCAGGCTCCGAGGTTTCCGCCTTGCTCGGCCGCATCCCGTCGGCGGTTGGCTATCAGCCCACCCTGGCGACCGACCTGGGCGCCCTGCAAGAGCGCATTACCTCGACTACCAAGGGATCGATCACCGCCGTTCAGTGCGTCTATGTGCCTGCCGACGACCTGACCGACCCCGCGCCGGCAACCACCTTTGCCCATCTGGACGGAACGGTTGTTTTGTCTCGCCAGATTGCCGAGTTGGGCATCTACCCCGCAGTTGACCCGCTTGACTCCACCTCCCGCATCCTCGACCCCAACGTGGTCGGGCAGGAGCATTACACCACAGCCCGCGGTGTGCAGGTTGCCTTGCAGAAATATAAAGAGTTGCAGGACATCATCGCCATCCTCGGCATGGACGAACTGTCCGAGGAAGACCAGGTGACCGTTGCCCGTGCCCGCAAGGTGCAGCGTTTTCTGTCGCAGCCCTTCCATGTGGCGGAAGTCTTCACCGGTTTTGCCGGCAAGTACTGCAAGGTCGAGGATACGGTCCGGGGATTCAAAGAGATTCTGGACGGCAAACATGACGATCTTCCCGAGACCGCCTTTTATATGGTCGGCAACATCGAAGAAGCTGTGGAAAAAGCCGCTGCTCAACGAGCCAAGGCTTGATCGGATCTACACTGAAGCGAGGTAAGGTTCATGGCGCAAATTCATCTGGAAGTTGTCACCCCCAACGGTGCCGTGGTCAGTGAAGACGTCGATATTGTCACTGCTCCCGGCGTGGGTGGTGAGTTCGGTGTGCTGGCCAATCATGCTCCCTTTTTGAGCACCATCAAGACCGGTACATTGAGTTTCAAGCAAGACCGGACCACGAAATATTTGATGGTGACAGGAGGCTTTACCGAGGTATCCAACAACAAGATCACTTTCCTGGTGGAGAATGCCGAGTACGGGCAGGATATCGACGTGGAGCGGGCGCTGCGGGCCAAGGAACGTGCTGAAAAGCGGCTTCTGCAAGCGCAGCAGAGCGCGGAGAAGATCAACCGGGCCCGGGCGGAAGCCTCGTTGCAACGGGCCTTGGCTCGTCTTCATACCGTCGAGGTGATGCGACCCTGATCGTCTGTCGCCGTTTACCCCATAAAAAAAGCCGCCTCGCAAGGGCGGCTTTTTTTATGGGGGTGGGCCCGACAGCGCGCCATGCTCACCCCGCGCGCTCAGCCAGGTCATTCCGGCGTTTTGAGCGTCATGGCTTTTTCCGGGCACATCTCCTGGCAGCAGTAGCAGGCAATGCAGAGGCCCATATCCACGACAGGCACTTCCTCATCCCCAAGGGCCAAAGCCTGCTGCGGACATTGGGACACGCACACCCCGCAGGCCGAACACCGTTCGGGGTCGGCCACCGGACGGCGCGCCAATCGATCATCGACCAGGCTTGCCAGGCTGGCCTGATGCGCTGTGAGCCCCTCGTTGACGGGTGGCGCTTTGAAGTCCGGTATGGGGGCGAATGTGCCGTCAAGCGTAATCGCCTCCTGCCGATAATCGCCAAGTCCCATGGCCTTGGCCTTGAGCAAAAAGCCGAGCCGGGCCGGATCCACGCCCATCATCCGGGCCACCACCGCGTCCAGGGCCACGCCGTTGTCTGAGGCCAGGATGCGGCCAATATAGCGCAGCTCCGTGGAGGCCGGGCCGTTGCCCTGCATGCCCAGCACCGCATCCATGATGATGAGGTCCGGCACGCGCAGCGCATACACCTGGGGCAGCATACTGTGGAATCGGGCAGGGGTGCCGGAAAGTTTGTGAAACTGCGCCTTCTGCGCCCCAAGCAAGAGGCCGTAGCTGTTTTTGATTGCGCCGGTCAGACAGGTCAGGCCATGGGTTTTGAACTTGGGCAGCGAGATGAAAACGTCGGCCTCGGCTATCTCCTTAGAAATACGCACCTTACCCCCGTACGCCTGGTCGAAGGGCATCTCCACCGCTTCCAACCCGATATTTCTGTAGTGGCCGCGGCTCGCCGCTGTCAGGCCACACCGGTCAAAGCTCGCCTCGTTGGCGCCGTAGGCCATCATCCCGCCATTGTCCCCCACCACAATGGCCGCGGGGTTGCGTGCCTCGACCGCGCGGACCACAGCCTCCAGCACGGCCGGGTGGGTGGTGATGGCCTCCTCCGGGTTTGCCGCCCGCAATACATTCGGCTTGATGAAGACCGTGCGGCCCGCAATCGCCACGGGGAACAGCGCAAAAGCCCGGTCAACGGCGGCCTGGCAATCCTGATAGTTTGCCGGATGGATCATGACCTTGTGCATGGCAACCTCCTGACCCTCCTGGTGCGGTCGCGTTGTGGACAAGAGCAGCGTGTCAGCATTGCTCCCGTACTGTCTGGGAATGGTTCGCATCCCGCATATTGGCGGAGTGTTTGCCTCTTGTCAAACAATGAGAGGTGAGCGAAGCAAGAATGTTGCCCATGATGTGGGCAAGTCGCTGTTGTCTTGACATGCACGCACATGGCAAAGGAAACCACCCAAAAACCATCGCGTCGCTTGTCGACGGAGGAGTTGGTCTGAAAGAATCGGCTCGTTCCGGCAGGCGCCCGGCTGGTCCGCGGCAACACGATTCGGCTTGACTTTCACGGATCGATCTGGTTCCTATGCAGACGTATTTCAGGTTCCTCACGAGGATGAACAGGGAACTCCGTGCGAATCGGAGACGGGCCCGCCGCTGTAACCGGGGACAATCGCCGCAGAACAAGTCACTGGCCGAAAGGTTGGGAAGACGCGACGAGAGGGTGATCCGGGAGTCAGAATACCTGCCTGAGATATGACAACCTCTCCTCGCGGACTTAGGGAGATGGCGCCGATACGCGGATAAACCAGGGCATCCCCGGATCATGTACGATGGTCCGGGGATTTTTTTTTCGGGGCGGCGCGAAGCGGCCCTTTCCGGACCAGTGCGGCGGGAGCTTCGGGGCCGTCAACGATGCCGGCGTTCCGATCTCCCAGGGAAAAACGGCTCTGAGCCAGAGCAGGGAGCATCTGTCGCAACACGGAGTTCCATCGGTTGCCATGTCCGGGATGG
>WQUH01000150.1 GCA_009782165.1 Pseudomonadota bacterium
GCCCTCACGCTGTCCAAGGGCGTGTTGTTTTCCAAGGAATATGCCACGGCGGAAAAAATGTTCACTGAACTCCAGGCCAAGGTGCCGGACAACGTGGAGGTGCTGGGCAGCCTTGGCTTGACCTACATTGCCCTGCAGCAGGAGGACAAGGCCAAAGAGGCCTTTGACAAGGTGATGGCCCTGCAGCCCGATAACGTCCGGGCCTTTACCTTTCTGCTTCAGCTTGCCCAGAAAGGAGGGGCCAAGCAGGAAGAGCTGATCAAAATGACCGAAGCGCAGCTTGCCAAGGCCCCCAACAGCGGCGACCTCTATGTCTTGCTGGCGAATCTGCATCTGAACACGCAACCCGACAAGGCCCTTGAACTCTACCGGAAGGCGCAGGAACTCGATCCGAACAATCCGCAGCCCTACGCCATGAGCGCCATGATTCTGACCCGGCAGGGAAAAACCGATCAGGCCATCGCCGAGTTCCAGGATCTCCTCGCCAAACATCCCAAAGCGGTGGGCGCGTACATGGGGATGGGCAGCCTGTATGAGCAGACCGGCAAGATCGATCTGGCCAAGGATGCCTACAGCAAGGCCCTGGCCATCAGGCCCGACTTTGCTCCGGCCGCCAACAATCTGGCCTGGCTGATCGCCGAAGGCAAGGATCCGGATCTGGGCGAGGCCCTGCGTCTGGCCATGATTGCCAAGCGGCAGCAACCCGACAATGTCCACATCATCGATACCCTTGGCTGGGTGCATTACAAACGGGGTTCGCATGTCCTGGCCCGCAACGAGTTCACGCAGGCGGTGCAGAAGCAGGACAACATGCCGGTGCTCCGTTATCATCTCGCCCTGTCCTTGTATGGCGACGGCAAGAAGTGGGAAGCCATCAAAGAGCTGGAAAAGGCCCTGGCCCAGACTCAACCCTTCAAGGAAAAGGACGAGGCCGCCGCAACCCTGAAGAAGTGGCAAACCGAGCCGTAAGCAACGCACAGACACATCACCCCATGCTTCCGGCGCGAAAACCGCTCCTGACCGCTCGCCAGATCCAGGATCGCGTCCTGGAACTCGGCCGACAGATCACCCAGGATTACCAGGGCAGGCAACTGGTCATCCTGGGTGTACTCAACGGCGCCTTCATCTTTGCCGCCGATCTGTGCCGCGCCATCGCCCTTGACCTTGAAATAGATTTCATCCGGGTTGCCAGTTACGGCGCCGCCACAGTCTCGTCGGGAACCGTCCGCCTGTTGCAGAAGCCCGGCATCGACCTGACCGGCAAGGATGTACTGCTGGTGGAGGACATCGTCGACACCGGCGCCACCATGGCCTGGCTGCAAAACCACTTCCGGCAAAGCCCGGCGCGCTCGGTGCGCATCTGTTCCCTGATCGACAAGAAAGAGCGGAGAACCGCCGAGGTCGAGGTCGATTACACCGGTTTTGACCTCGACCGCGGCTTTCTGGTCGGATACGGTCTGGACAGCGCGGAACACTATCGCAATCTTCCGGCAATCTATGCTCTGGATGAAGACTAGGTCTGTTTTTAACCTGCGTAAAAGGAGACAGGTATGCGAAGGAAAAATTTTGCGGTGATCCTCTCCGGTTGCGGTCACCAGGATGGCGCCGAGATCCACGAAGCCACCCTCACCCTCTGGGCGATTCACAAAAACGGGGCGGATTTTCAATGCTATGCGCCCGACATCAAGCAGCATCACGTGCTCAACCATATCAACGGGCAGGAGATGAGCGAAAAACGCAATGTCCTGATCGAATCGGCGCGGATCGCCCGGGGCAAGATTGCGGCGCTCGCCACCTTTGCCCCTGACTCGGCCGACGGCCTGGTGATCCCCGGCGGCTTCGGCGCGGCCAAAAATCTGTGCAGCTATGCCTTCGATGGGGCCCAATGCACAGTCAATCCCGCTGTGGCCTCGGCGATCAGGGCCATGCGCGCCGCCGGCAAGCCCATTGGCGCCCTGTGCATCGCTCCGGTCATTCTGGCCAAGGTGCTGGGCAATGTCACCCTGACCATCGGTCAGGACCAGGGCACCGCCGACAACCTCGCCGCCATGGGCGCCCGGCATCAGCCGACCATGCAGGGCGAGATCGCCGTTGACCTGGAGCACAAAATCGTCAGCACCCCCTGCTACATGCTCAATTCCCGCATCGACCAGATCGCCGAAGGCGCCGACAAGCTCATCAGGGCGATGCTGGAGATGATGGCCTGAGTCCTTCCTTTTCTCTCAACCACAGTCAAGACAGGGCGGATTGTGCGGCTGTTCTGTCTTGACTGAGGCCGACAGCGGTTTATCGTGTAGGTCAACCGTCGGGCGCGCGACACCAGCGCGCCGGCATCACCACGTTGAGAGGACAGCAATCAATGAATACTGTTGCGAAAACATTCATGCTCATGGCGGCGCTCACCGCCCTGTTCATGATCGCCGGTCAGGCGATGGGCGGCCAGCAGGGCATGATCATCGCCCTGATCATGGCCCTGGGGCTGAATTTCTTTGCCTACTGGAATTCAGACAAGCTGGCCCTGGCCATGAACCATGCCCGCGAGGTTTCGCCCGCGGAGGCGGGCGATCTGCATGCGCTGGTGGCCGGACTGGCCGCGCGGGCCGGACTTCCCAAGCCCAGGGTGTATGTGATCGACGAGGCGACCCCCAACGCCTTTGCCACCGGCCGCAATCCGGAACATGCGGCGGTGGCGGTCACCACCGGCCTGCTGCGGGCCCTGGAGCGTCATGAACTCGAAGGCGTCATTGGCCACGAACTGGCCCATATCAAGCACCGGGATATCCTCATCGGCTCGATCGCCGCGGTGATGGCGGGAGCGATCTCCTATCTGGCCACCATGGCCCAGTGGGCGATGCTGTTCGGCGGGGGCCGCCGTGACGGGGAAGGCGGCGGCAACCCGGTGGTCATGCTGGTCACCATGCTGGTGGCGCCGCTGGCCGCGACCCTCATCCAGATGGCCATCTCCCGGAGCCGCGAATACCTGGCCGACGCCACCGGCGCCGAGATCTGCGGGCATCCCAAGTCCCTGGCCAGCGCCCTCAACAAGCTCGCCAACTACAACGCCCAGCGGCCGATGGACGTGAACCCGGCATCCGCCCAGATGTATATCGTCAACCCGCTCAGCGGCGGCGGGGTCGCCAACCTCTTCTCGACCCATCCTCCCATGGAGGAACGGGTCCGCCGCCTGATGTCGATGTAGACGAAGGCGGCTCTTCGCCGCGACCCTACAGCCGGTTGACCAGGGCGGCGAAGGCGGCGCCGTCCAGACATCCCTGGCCGAGCATGATGCCGCTCAACCCCGGCAGCCGCCACAACCCGGCCCCATTTTCGACCGTTACCCCGCCGCCATACACCACCGGCCGATCATTCGTTTTATTGGCGAGCTGCGGCAGGATGGCGGCAATGTCCGCCTCGCCCCTGGCCATCTCGAAGCTGGCCGGCGTGTCGGGCGTGTAGGCCCAGATCAGCCGGCCCAGCTCTTCGGCCGCCATGGCCGCGGCCTGCGGCGTCAACGACTCGCGGTCGATGCAGACGATCGGGTGCAGGTCTTCCGCCAACGACTCGTAGACCTGCCGGGCCACATCCTGCACGGTTTCGCGAAAATAGCGGCGCCGTTCCCGGTGGCCGAGCAGGGTGTATCGCGCCAGGCCGCGCAGCCAGGCCGCCGGAGTCGTCCCGGTATAACTGCCCTGGGGATAGGAGGACACCCCCTGGCCGGCCAGACTCACCCCGGCCAGGGGCAACATCCGGCCGGCGATCCGTTCCAGCATCAGAAACGGCACCGCGACCACCACCTCCACATCGGTCCGCGGCCGGTACGCGCCGGTAAAGGCATCGCACCATTGCCCCGCCCTGTTGGGCGACAGATTGGCCTTCCAGTTGGCCAGCACGATTTTTTTCTGCATCGGTTCCCTCCGGATGCGCGGCAGCCATGCGGCCGCGCCGTGTCAATGTTTCCCGCCGCCCGGCTCTTCCCGCAGGCTGCTCCGGTCGAGCTGCCGCACCGCCGGCGCCTCGCGCCGCAGCCCGGTCCGCACCTGCCCGTCCGTATCGCCCAGCAGAGCCACCAGCGCGCCGATCGCTCCCAGAATCAACACCAGCAGGCCCGCCGCCAGCCCGAGAATGCGCACAAACGACCATCGTTTTCCCATAGGAACGTCCCCGGTCACGGTTCTCCGTCCGGCAGCAGGTGGGCCAGCACGGCGCACAGCCGCTGCCCGTCAACCCCGGCGATGATCACGGTTTTGTTCCGGCTCTGATGGCCGCTTTTGATGGTCAGGGCGCTTTTGGGCACCTGGAACAGGTTGGCGAGATAGGCGATGACCGCCTGATTGGCCTTGCCATCCACCGGCGGGGCGGTCAGGCGCAGCTTGAGCATGTCGCCCTGCAATCCCGCCAGACCGTTGGCAGCGGCCCGGGGCTGGACATGCAGACGCAGCAGCAGGCAACCGTCGGGCAGCGATTGCAGACAGGGAAGCTCAGCCCGAACAACCATGCCATCCCGTGGCGCGTGGCGCGTTATCGCACATTCTGCGCGATCTGCTGCAAGGTGGGAACGAGAAAGTTCTGCAGAAAGACGATGATCAGGATGAGGATCATCGGACTCAAGTCAAGGCCGCCCATGATCGGCACCACCCGGCGGATTCTCGTCAGCAGCGGATCGGTCACCTGACGGAGAAA
>WQUH01000151.1 GCA_009782165.1 Pseudomonadota bacterium
CAGTCGCCCCGGGTCTTCATGAGGATCAGGATCTCCTGCGGGATGTCGATCTCCTTGACCAGAATGCGGCTGCGGACATCGTAGTAACCCCACAGCCCCTTGGTGCGCAGGGACACCTTGCCCTCGAACCCTTCCCGGTCGAGCGCCTGCTGCAGGTTGTCGACAATCCGCAGCACCTCCGGATTGTTGCGCAGGTTGTTGATATGCATCTGCAACCTGGCGCCCTGGCGGGGAAACTTGTAGGCCAGCGCCAGGTTGTACAGCTCCCGCTTGATGGCGAACAGTCCCAGGATGGTCGCCAGGGGGGCGTAGATGTCCAGGGTTTCGTCGGCGATCTTCTGCCGTTTGTCCTTGGGCATGCTGGCCAGGGTGCGCAGATTGTGCAGCCGGTCCGCCAGCTTGACGATCATGACCTCCAGCTTGGCCGCCGCGCCGCTGAAGATCTTGCGGTGGACCAGTTTCTTGAAGTTCTGGCGGTCGCCGGTGTAATGGGTGACCTTGGTGCAGCCCTCGACAATGGCCTCGACGTTGGCGCCGAACAGATCCCGGATCACCTCGCCGGTGACGTCTTCCACGTCTTCAACGGTGTCGTGGAGCAGGGCCGCCGCCAGGATTTCCGGGTTGCGGATATCCAGTTCCTCGGCCAGAATCCGGGCCACTGAACAGGGATGCATGATGTACGGGTCGCCGGAACGGCGCCACTGCTCGCTGTGGGCCTTGCCGGCAAAATCGAGCGCATCCCAGAACACCTGGGTTTCCGGCCCGTCGCCGATGAAGGACCGCATGACCTGGCGGTATGCATCGAGATCGTATTCAACGTACTGCATCTGAAGTCGCCTCTATCTCTCCGGCTTTTTCTTTTCTTACCGCCACAATTCAAAAATAGTGTATGGTTCTAACTGAAACACGATTTTGTATTTTAGCAGACACCAATCCCCGGACAAAGGGAAATCCGCGCTCCGGTCAATTTCACGGTCTCCACCACCCAACCAACGGAAAAAAACATGCCCAGAAGATTCACCCGCGGCCGCAAGCCGCTTGGAACACTCAGGAAAAAACGCCGGCCGGTCGGCCGGGAGCAGCACGTACCGTCCGCCCTCCAGTCATCCGTGCTCGAAGTGCTTGCCGGACAAACCACTGCCATGGACGAGGCCGAGATCGCCCAGTCGCTCCACCTTTCGCGCCGCGAGCTGTTGCCGCTGCGCGCCGCCCTGGACCAGCTCCTGGCGCATCGCGCCGTCGAGAAAAAAGGCAGGCGCTTTGTGCTGGCCGCCAAGGAAGAGCGGCTGCGCGGCACCCTCGATCTCACCGCCAGGGGATCCGGTTACGCGGTCCCGGAGGGCGAGCAGGCCAAGGGCGGCAAGGACGTGTACATCGCCGCGCACAACTTGAACGGCGCCAGCCACGGCGACAGCATCCTGGTGGCGCTCGTCGCCTCCAACCGGGGCCGCCGGGAGGGGCGGGTCATCCAGATCCTGCGCCGGGCCGTGACCCGCATCTGCGGCATCTTCACCGCCAGCGGGGCGGGCGGCCTGGTCACGCCCGACGACGACCGCTTCCCCGCGACCCTCCTGATCCGCCGGGGCGATACCCTGAACGCCGGCGACGGCGCGGCCGTGGTGGCGGCCATCGTCGACTACGGCTCGGAACGGCAGGGACCGACCGGCCGGATCGTCGAGGTGCTCGGCGATGCCCGCGCCGCCAGCGTCCAGATCCGCATGGCTGTCCTCCAGACCGGGCTGCGGGAACATTTTCCGGCCGAAGCCGAGGCCGAGGCGGCCCAGCTCCTGCCGGTGACGGCCTGCACCGAGGATCGCCAGGATCTGCGCCACCTGCCCCATGTCACCATCGACGGCGAGACGGCCCGCGATTTCGACGACGCCATCTGCATCGAACAGGCCGGCGGCCGGTTCACCCTGTATGTGTCCATCGCCGATGTCAGCCACTATGTGCAAACCGGCTCGGCGATCGACCAGGAGGCCTATCTCCGGGGCACCAGCGTCTATCTGCCGGACCGGGTTCTGCCCATGCTGCCCGAACGGCTGGCCAACGACCTGTGCAGCCTGGTCCCGGACCAGGACCGGCCGGCCTTCACCGCCATCCTCAGCTTTGACGCCGCCGGCCGGCGGGTCGGCGCGCGCTACGCCAAAAGCCTGATCAGAAACCGGCAGCGCTTCACCTACACCACCGTCAACCAACTGCTGTACCTGCGCGACCCGCAGGTCCGCGCCGCCCACGGCGAGCTGACCCCGATGCTCGAACAGGCCGACGCCCTGGCCGAACTGTTGAGAAAACGCAGGGCGGCACGCGGCAGCCTGGAATTCAACATCCCCGAACCAGAGGTCTGCCTGGAGGGGGAAAAGGTGGCGGCCATCCGTCTGGCCGAGCGCAACCGGGCGCACCTGCTGATCGAGGACTGCATGCTGGCGGCCAACGAGGCGGTGGCCGAGACCCTGGCCACGGCCAAGCATCCTGTCCTGTACCGCATTCACGAGTACCCCGACCCCGGCAAACTGGAAACCTTCACCGATGCCGCCAAGGCCATCGGTCTCCGCCTGCCCGCATCCGATCCCGACCAGGCCTGGTTTGCCCAGGTGATCGCCCAGGCCCGCAACTCGCCCGCCGAGTATATCGTCAACAACCTGCTGCTGCGCACCATGCAGCAGGCCCGTTATTCCCCAGAAAACAGCGGGCATTTCGGCCTGGCCGCGCCCTATTACCTGCACTTCACCTCGCCGATCCGCCGCTATCCCGATCTGGTGGCCCACCGGGTTCTGCACAACCTGTTGGCCGGGCGCGCCCCCGGCGCCATCCGGCCGGTCCCCGGCAAGGAAGCCGACCTGACCGAGGCCGGAGGCCATCTCTCCCAATGCGAACGCAAGGCCATCGATGCCGAACGCAACGCCCATGCCCGCTGCGCCTGTCTTTTTCTCATGGACCGGGTCGGCGAGATCTTTGCCGCGACCATCTCCGGGGTCACCGCCTTTGGCCTGTATGTTACTCTGGATGACTCGTATATCAACGGCATGGCGCCGCTGACCGGCATGACCGACGACTATTATTTATACGACAGCCGTCGGTACCGCCTGGTCGGCGAGACCAGCAACCGGATGTACCAACTGGGCGACCGGGTGCTGGTTCGGCTCGAACAGGTGGATTTCACAGCCAAGCGGCTCTCGTTTGCCCTGGCGCCCCGATGAACCGCTTGGCCGATGGTTCGATCGCCGCATGGCGACGGACCATCCAGGGTTTTGCTTGACGAAGCCCTGCGATTCAAATAAAAAATAGTGTTTCAAGCACCGTTCACCAACACCCGATGCGGAACCGGCCACATTGCCCCGCATCATCTTTCCTCCAAGGGAGTCGCCATGGAAAACAGTAGCTGGATCGGGGAGATATTTGCCAATCCCTTTCTGCGCGGCCTGTGCATCGGTCTGCTGGTCGCCGTCATTCTCTGGGCGCGGGGATGGCTGAAGGCCAGGGAACTGAACGCCAACCTGAAAAAACTGCGTGAGCATCTGCACACCAAGCTGGAGATCGATTCCGCCGAAAACGAACGGCGCAAGGGAGAGATCGACAAACTCAAGCAGGAGCGGGACAACCTGCGCAACATGGTCCAGGTGCTCAACCAGAAGCCCGGCCGCCAGGAACTGCGGCAGGTGCAGGTGTACCAGAAGGCGATCGAGATCATGTTCGAAAAATCGCCCGGATTCGCGCCGGCTTGGCAGATCACGGTCAAAGAGGCGGAAGAGGAGATCAAGCGGGCGGAGCGCGGCATCATCCCCTTTTTCAAGCGGATGACCACCAGTAATCCGGGATCGGAAAAATCCTCGGCCAAACCCCTGGAGCTGGAGCAGTCCACCAGCCGTTGACCGGCCGGACCGACCGCGCCCACGTGAACCGTCAAGCGTCCTCCGAGCGTCTCGGTCAGGCCGGAATTATTCTGGTGGGGCCGAAGTATCCGGAAAACATCGGGGCCTCGGCCCGGATCGCCTCCAACTTCGGCATCGGCGAACTGGTGGTGGTCAGCGACGAGCAGTTCGACGAGGAGCGGATGCTGAAGATGGCCACCCACAAGGCCGCCTCCCTCATCCGGGAAATGCGGCTCTGCCGGACCACGGCCGAGGCGGCGGCCCCCTTCCACTGCATCGTCGGCACCACTGCCCGCCAGGGACGGCATCGGCTGGAGGACCAGACCCCGCGCGAGGTGATGGCCGCGGTGGCGCCGCTGGCGGCCGCCAACCGGATCGGCCTGATGTTCGGCCCGGAAAGCACCGGCCTGAGCAACGAGGATCTCGATTTCTGCCAGTTCGCCTCGACCATCCCCACCGCCGGCTTCGCGTCCATCAACCTGGCCCAGGCGGTGGCCATCCACTGCTACGAACTGTACACCGCCGTCCACCCCCACCCCTTCGCCGCCATCCCCAAATCGGAGTTCGCCAACTCCTTCGACCTGGAGGGGATGTACGACCACATCGAGGCGGCCCTAAGCGAGATCACCTTCCTCCACGACACCAACCGCGTCTACTGGATGCGCAATATCCGCCAGTTCCTCGGCCGGGTACAGTTGAAAAAGAAGGAGGCCAGCATGATCCGCGGCATCTGCCGCAAGCTGCTCTGGCATGGCCGCCACGCGCCGGACCCGGCCGCGGCGGAGCAGGACGCGGAATCCA
>WQUH01000152.1 GCA_009782165.1 Pseudomonadota bacterium
AAGGGGAAATATCGGAATATAGTCAAAGAAATCAAGGAACTGCACGAGAAGGGCCAGCCGATTCTGGTGGGCACGATTTCCATCGATGTCTCCGAGAAGATCGCCAAGATGCTTGCCAAGGAAAACATCCCGCACGAGGTGCTCAATGCCAAGCAGCACGAGCGTGAGGCCGAGATCGTCGCCCTGGCCGGGCAAAAGGGGCGGGTGACCATTGCCACCAACATGGCCGGCCGAGGCACCGACATCAAGCTCGGCGAAGGGGTGCGCGAGTTGGGCGGCCTGCACATTCTCGGCACCAGCCGCCACGAGAGCCGCCGCATCGACAACCAGTTGCGCGGCCGTTCCGGCCGCCAGGGCGATCCCGGCACCTCCCGCTTCTACCTATCGCTCGAAGACGATCTGCTGCGTATTTTCGGTTCCGACCGGCTGCGCTCGATCATGGACAAGCTGGGCATGGAGGACGACGAACCCATCGAGCACTCGATGGTGTCACGGGCCATCGAGAACGCCCAGCGCAAGGTCGAAGGGCACAACTTCGATATCCGCAAGCACCTGCTCGAGTACGACGATGTCATGAACAAGCAGCGCGAGGTCATCTACAGCCAGCGCCGCGAGGTGCTCGAAAGCGAGAATATCCAGCCGATCATCACCGACATGATCGCTGAACTGATCGATCAGGTGGTGGCGGATTATGCCCCGGCCAAGATCCAGGCCGAGGAGTGGGATTGGCCCGCCATCAAGGAGCGGCTGGCCCATGCCTTTGACCTGACGCTCGATTGGCCGGATGAAGAGCTGCACAGCCTGGATTCCGCTGCCTTTGCCGAGCGGCTGCACCATGTCGTGACCGAGGCTTATGCCTTCCAGGAGGCCCGGAACGGCGTGGAACAGACGCGCCAACTCGAACGGATGGTGCTGCTGCAGATGGTCGATACCCTGTGGAAGGAGCATCTCCTGCACATGGATCATCTCAAGGAGGGCATCGGCCTGCGGGGATACGGGCAAAAGAACCCGCTCAACGAGTATAAGCGGGAGAGTTTTCAACTGTTTCGCAACCTGATCGACGCGATCAAGCTGCACACCATCGCCAACCTGATGCGGATTCAACTGGTTCAGGATGACGAGCTGGCCCGGCTGGAGGAGGAACGGCGGCAGCAGCGCGAGCGGGAACTGGCGGCGGCCAGCCGCTCCGGGGCCAAAGAGCCCGCCGAGGTCGAGCACAAGCCCTTTCAACGGGCCGAGGATAAGATCGGCCGCAACGCCCCCTGCCCGTGCGGATCCGGCAAGAAATACAAAAAATGCTGCGGCGCGAACAGCGCAAATTAAAAAAAATCGCTGCCCGGCCCGCGGTCCGCGCTTGCCAACCCACCGGCGGCACGCCGGCGGCAGGTCGGGTCTGCCCAGGCCGGGATGCCCAGGACAGGAGTCAGATGGGCTCTTCCTCGGGTTTGCTTACTGTCGATTCAAGTTCAGATTCAGATTCAGGTACAACCTGCTCTTTCAGGAGCTTGCGTTCTTTTTTGGCGTCCTTCTTGCGCTGTTTTTCCAGCTCTTTCAGACGTTTTTCCTGCTTATAGTTGGTCCGTTTCATCGTTGCGCCCCACCACGCTGTCTCAGCGATGACCAGTGCTGGAGAATCCCAGGCCCGCTCGGCGGGATTCTCCACCCTGGTGCCTCTTGTTCCAACCCGCATGCAAAACGACACCTTGACTGATAAAATATAACAAAAAAATCAAATTGTTAGCAATGTATCAGTCTCATTTTGCAGGCGAATTGGCATTACCGTTTTTTCACGACATTGGCGGCTGCCGGACCTTTCGCTCCATCGACCACCTCGAAGCTGACGCGATCTCCTTCCTGAAGAGATTTGAAACCGTCAGCCTGAATGGCCGAATGGTGCACGAACACATCCTTGCCGCCATCCTGGGCGATAAAGCCAAATCCCTTGGAATCATTAAACCATTTTACAGTTCCTTCAGCCATGTCGACTACTCCTCTTTGGTTGCGCGCATAGAGCGCACTTGGTTTGTGGTGGTCCCGGAATCGGGAGCCGTGTACGGTGCCGCAACGCATGCGCGGTCATGCGGCATGCGCTTTTTGGTTTTGTTGGGCGGGGCCGCGGCCGGAAGGCCGAAAATGTTCGTTTGAACCGCACAGCCTCGCCGTGGTCTGGAAATCCCGGACGATTTTTTGCTTTCCCTGGGAACACGGTGCATGGCAGCCGGCGTCTTGACCACTGCCACGGGATGAGGCCGGGGCGCGGATACCTCCGGCAGTTTCGGCGCATCCTGGCGGGATATGGATGTATCGAGCGAGCGCTCGATCACCCGCACCAGTTGCTGGTCCTCGCCGGTGGCAAAGGTCAGCGCTTCGCCGAGGCGGCCCGCCCGCCCGGTTCGTCCGGT
The DNA here is from genome assembly GCA_009782165.1 of Pseudomonadota bacterium. Taxonomy (GTDB): domain Bacteria; phylum Desulfobacterota; class Desulfobulbia; order Desulfobulbales; family Desulfobulbaceae; genus Desulfobulbus. The sequence goes on from WQUH01000152.1 coordinate 2,403, forward strand.
CCGGTGGATGTATGTTTCGGCGGTATCGGGCATGTCAAAGTTGATTACATGCGAAATGCCGGTGACATCGATGCCGCGCGCGGCAATATCGGTGGCGACCAGCACCGTGTACGTTCCGCTTTTGAAACCTGCCAATGCCTCCTGCCGCCTGTTCTGCGACAGGTTGCCCTGCAGCGAGGTTGCCTTGAATCCGGCGGTGACGAGTTTCTGGGCCAACTGTTTGGCCTTGTGCTTGGTCCGGGTAAAGACCAGGGTCGTGGCCATGGACTCCTCACTGAGCAAGTGCATGAGCAGATTGGTTTTTTGGTTCTGAGCGACAGCAATCAGGCGATGGGCGATCCCCTGGACCGGACGGCTGGGGTTGATGCGCACCGTTGCCGGATTGTTGAGGATATTCTCGGCCAGATGCTTGATGGCATCGGGCATGGTGGCGGAAAAGACCAGATTTTGCCGTTTGAGCGGCAACTGGCGAACGATTCGGCGGATATCCGGCAAAAACCCCTGGTCGAACATGTGATCCGCTTCATCCAGGATCAAGACCTCGACCCGGCTCAGGTCGATGGCCTGGTCGTGGTGCAGGTCGAGCAGACGTCCGGGGCAGGCGATCACCAGATCCACCCCTTGGCGGAGCTTGGCGATCTGGGCGGATTTGCTGACCCCGCCATAGACGGCCAGGCTTCGCAGGCCGGTCTGACGGATCATGGTTTGGGTGAAGGCATGGATCTGCTCGGCAAGTTCGCGGGTGGGGGCGACAACCAGGGCCCGGACCTGTGTGCCCGGCGCGGCCATCAGGCGCTGCACCGTCGGCAGGATAAAGGCGGCGGTCTTGCCGGTGCCGGTCTGAGCCAGGCCGAGAAGATCGCGGCCGGCAAGGATGGACGGTATTGCCTGCTGCTGGATGGGGGTTGGGGCGGTGTAACCGCACTGCTGGATCGCTTGGATCAGGTGGTTGTTCAGTTGAAAATCGTTAAAATTCATTCATACTCCTGCAATCAGAATCGATCATCGCCGCAGACATTATACCAAGCGGCAAATCTGACGGCATGCAAACTGATTGCGTACTGTGTTCGGGTGATTTTGTCAGTGCATGACAAAAGAAAAAAGACGCCCACCGGGCGCAGGGGATCAACATGGGTAACAGGAATTGGGCAAGATGTGAAAAAGTTCGGGTGTCGCCGGATGGGCAATCAAGGGTTATCGCCGACCACGGCTTTTTTTGGTCGGCGGTTTCGCTTCGTTGCAGACCAGGGTGCGATGCTTGTACTCTTTGCCGTTGAGCCCTTCCATCACCTTGTGTCCCACGGAACGATTCGCCATCTCGACAAAGCCGAACCCTTTGGGTTGCCCTGTAAATTGGTCGACAACCAATTTGGCGCTGACCACATCGCCAAAAGTGGCGCAGAGAGCGGCAAGTTCTGATTCGGTGATATTGTAAGGAAGGCTGCCGACAAAAAGTTTCATGCCTCATACTCCGGTGCGGGATGTAAGCAAAAACTTTTTGATTATCGAGGGAGCGATATGAATGGGCGGGCAATCAAAAAAGAGAATGCTATTTAATAATGCTGTACGATAAACGGTTACGCCCGATATGGCAAGGGAATATCTTGATACAAAAACAATATTGTCCAAAGTAAGGGGGATGCTCTCCAATGCCCGGCCGCATCAATAGCCCAACTCTTCAAGGATGGTTGCGGCGCTGACCACCATGTCCAGGCAGACCGTGGTGAACAGTTTTTCGTCGATGGCCTTTTGTCTGCCGTCCGGCGTGCTGACGTCACAGCCTAAAATGTCGCGGCAGGTGATATGCCGGTTGCGTTCTCTGAAAATGCGCACGAATTCTTCCGCCTTGGCGTTGCACCTTGCTTTGGCGGCACGATTTTTCGCATCGGTATAGCCGTACTTGAGGCCAATCACCAAGACCGCGCCGCTGACCGCGCCGCACACTTCAGCACAGCGCAGACCGCTGCCGAGTCCGCTGGCGATTGTAAGGGCGGTGTTTGTATCCAGTCCGTAGCGTTCACAGAAGGCGGCGAGAATGGCCTGGGAACAGAGGAATCCGTTGCGGTACCGTTCGGCGGCGTCTTGCGATTTCATGCATCTCCTCTTTTCAGACTGAATACCATCTCTTTTTCAACCACAAGGCCACACCCACCAGGCTGATCAGCACCGGCACCTCGACCAGCGGGCCGATGACTGCCACAAAAGCCTCGCCGGAGTTGAGGCCGAACACCGCGATGGCCACGGCAATGGCAAGTT
>WQUH01000153.1 GCA_009782165.1 Pseudomonadota bacterium
GTGAGGATGTTGATTGGAATCGACCGCACCTCCAGTTCACGCAGTTCAAAGGCCAGATCGAGCCGATCCTCCATGGACTCGCCCATGCCGATGATGCCGCCAGAACAGAGCGACATCCCCATTGCGCGGGCCAAGCGCAGGGTTGCGGCCTTCTCTGCCCAGGTATGGCTCGTGCAGACCTGGGGAAAATAGTTCCGGCTCGCCTCCAGGTTGCAGTGGTAGCGCCGCACTCCGGCCGCATACAGGCCGGCGGCGATCTCTGCGGTGAGGAAACCGGCCGAGGCGCACAGCCGCATGGACGAGGCGGCCGCCATGACGCCAAACAGCCGGGTCAGTTCGGCCAGGGTGTCCGGCGACAGGCTGCGGCCGCTGGCGACCAGCGAGATACGGTGGACGCCGTGGTCGTCGTTGTCCCTGGTCTGAGCGAGAACCTCGTCTTCGGCCACGGTCTCGTAGGATTCGATCCCGGTGCGGTGCCGGGCCGACTGGGCGCAGAAACGGCAGTTCTCGGTGCAGTTGCCGCTCCTGGCATTGATGATCGAGCAGAGGTCGAAACGGGCGCCGCAGAAGTGGCGGCGGATGTCGTCGGCGGCCCGCCACAGAGCTTTGGGGTCGCTGGCCAGCAAACGGAGGGCTGTGGGCCTGTCGATCCGGCAGCCGGCGAGAATGGCGTCGCGTACCTGTTCGACCGTGCCGGCCATGGATGCGGAGGAGGACATCAGGTTCGGGGGCGTTTGATGTCCTTGGGCGGACCGTTGACGATCATTTCGGCGATGGTCAGCTTGATTTTCGGCATGACGCCGCGCCGGTCGCCGAGAAAACGGCTTTCAAGCTGCGCCAGCCGCTGATAGAGGACGGTCCGGTCCATGGTTGGGGCGTCGGTCGCGTTCTGGTAGTTGCCGACAACGATCTCCTGGCAGCGGAAACAGCCGGGAAAGTGGAGCAGTTGACCGTCCGGGCGGGTCAGGGTCGCGGGCACGCCATGGGTGCGGCAGATCATCAACCGGTGCGAATAGAGCCCGCACAGCCCGGACTCATTGAGCGGGCACATGAGCTGCGGCCGTTCGCCCCTGGCGATCAACTGGCGGCTCGTGTTCACATAGTCGGATGCCCGCTGCATGATCCGGTCCAGCCGGTCGTTGTCCAGGGCCCGGATGCCTTCCCACAGATACGCCCATTCACAGTAGGTGTGATGGAGGAAATAGGAATCGCAGCAGTTGTCCGGGCACCCTGTGCAGGTCAGAGGAATTTTCCGGGCCACCTCGTCGTAGACCGTGACCATGGAGTCGTAAATTTCGCCGATCTCGCACGAGAGTTCCGGCGGGAGAAACAGTTCTTTCATCTCTTGTTCTTGTGTCCGTCGGAGTGGGATTCTGCGAAGGATTGCACTTGATAGGTTGAAATATGCAGCCGGGCCGAGCGCCAGGAGCCCTCCTCCAGCCCGGCCTTGCGGCAGAGCTGGCCGAGAAACCGCTCCGGTGCGGGCAGTTGCCGCCACACCTGCGGCAGGAAGGTCGCCCCGGCCCCGCCGGGCCCTTTGAGGATAACACCGTCGATTTCCGGCCTGAGCAGCCGGAGGAGTTGGTCGGCGTTTTCGTAGGGCAAGGGCTGGGGTGCGGTCAGAACGGAAATTTCCACCTGGAGTGCATCCAGTTCGGCCGTTGTCACCGGTTGGAAACGGTGATCGTGAAAGGCCGCGTTGATGGCTTGCCGCCGAACGCCGTCGACAAGGGGCTCCACCCCGGTCAGGCTGCCGATGCAGCCGCGCAGCGCGTTGCATTTATGCAGAGTCACGAAAACACCCTGGACGCATTGCAATGCCTCCTGGCTCAATTCCTGGTCGGTAACGGGTCGCGACGGCTCGATCCCCAAATGGCGTTCGATCTGTTGCCGCGCCCAGCGAACGAGAATCTGTCCCTGCACAGGAGTGAGCATAGTCTGTCCGGGTTCCGAGGATTCCATCATCAAAGGGGCTCTACTCTATTGTACCGGCCGCTGCTGTCAACACAATTGTGACAGAAGAGTGACATGACAGGCAGTTGCGCGGCGAACAGATCGGGATGCGGAGGATGGCTCGACAAAAAAACCTGGCCATGACAGGCAACCGGCAAGAAAAACGACCGCATCGATGTCCGGTTGCCCGGGTCGGTCATCGGGACAGGGCAACTCCCTTCAGGGACAGTTCACCCGAGGAATTGAAGGGCACATCCTTCTTGAAACCGTGGATGCCGACACGAACAATGCCTTGCAGGGTGTAGGGCATCGGCTCGTCTTTGCCGGGCAGCTTGCCGGCGGCGTGGAGCAGGTCCGCCACCGACGCGACGATGTCCAGCACCGAGGCGTACACCTCGACCGACACCAGGGCGGTGCCGAAGGCCGGCACGGTCTGGCTGCTGTCGCCGATGCCGCTGGCAAAGTGACGGCGGTTGATCTCCAGATCGCAGTTGATGCCATGGATGTCCAGGGGAACATCGTTGGGGTTCAGAATCCGCAATTTAATCAGAAAAACCCCCTCCATCGCCTTGACATCCTGGAGGCGGATATCGGCGACGGAAATTTTGGGTTCTTCCTTGAAGCCGTACATCTTCGCACAGCCGTTCAGCAGCAGGAGGGAGCAGAAGAAAAGCAACAGAACTTTGATCGTGTTCGCGTACGGCGCGGGAATACGCATGGCCGCTCCTTGGGTGAAATGATCTCTTGGCCCCTTTGTACCCACGGGTCGGGACAAAGTCAACAGCTCTTTGGATTGCCGGGGCTGCGCGGCGTTTCTTGCCGCGCATTGCGGGGTTGGGCCGCGGAAAAACGAAGGGCAAAGCATGCCGGTCAAGGTGGGCAAGAACAGGAAGCGCGCCACGGCGCGCAACAAAAAAAGCCATCCCGTCAGGGACGGGATGGCGTCGGCTCGCTGGCGCTTGCAGTCAGAGAGAGGCGTGCAAGCGATTGCTCTGGATCAGGGCTTTTTCTTGGCCTTGACGGGAGCGGCGGGGCTTTTTCGTTTTTTCAACTCCTCCATCTCCATCTGCAGATTCTCGATGGATGCCGCCAGCGGGGCGGGGTCAAATGGAGGTTGCTCGTCTTTGGGCTGCTCGAGTTTCTGCAGCCGAGCCGGGATGTCGCCCAGCATCTTTTCAGGGGTGATGCCTTGAAGCTGCTGCGCGGTTCCGTTGATCTTGCCTTCAAGTGCTGCCACCTGTGCCTGAACGGTTGCAAGCGTTTGCCCGGAGGCGGCCACTTCGGAGGCAATGGCCTGCAACTGACCGGCCGAAGCACAATCGGCGCTGTTTGCCTCCAGGGTCTGCATCTGACCGGCAAGAGCGGCTAATTGATCGGCCAGGGCCTGCTGGCTCTCGGTTACCTTGCGAACTTCAGCGGCGACAATGGCCTGCAACTCCTCCGTATGGTGATGATCCGGGACGGCGGCATCCTGAGCCGGCGGGGCGGTTGCGCACGACGAGGTTTTTTTGTTTTGACCGCAGACGCCAAAACGTGAACACACAGGTTGACAGAGTGCGCGCACGGCTTCCTTGGTGGCGTGATACATCGTGGCAGCCGCTTCTTTGTTGACCAGAAAAACGGCAAAGAGGAAGATGGCGATCAGAACGGCGATGCTGACCGCCAGACCGATAACCATGGCAATGGCCCACTGGATCAGCCGCAAGACGCCGATGATGATCAGACCGGCGGAGCTGAATACGCCCCCATCGGGGGATACGCTGGTCAGGTAGGCCAGCAGAACGAGCACCAGAAGAACGCCTCCCGCCTTGAACAGCGGCGCACGCATCATATTTTCTTTCATACAGTATTCCTCCGTTGGGAAACCGCCATCCACTCGCGGACAGGCAAGAGCCGACACCGGGAGAACGGTTTTCCTCCAGGTGCGTTGATTCACTGTTTTTTATAGGTTGTAGTGTATATCCCAGCGAACGGCAAGGAAAATGTTGTGGATGTGCGGACTCTCCGGCCAGGGCGTCGAGAGGATCGGCCGGCCCCGCGCATGAAATCCTGCTCAGAACTTTACTGCAAAAGAAAAATGATTATGTTACTTACTCTTATTTGAAAGGGAAAAGAGCTGAAGCTCCCGTACCCTTGAGGGTGCAGCGCTCGTTTTTCGTGAATTTTCAATAACATTACCCAACACCACCACCATTAAGGAGACGCGCCATGGCTACCATCACCCTGCAAGGCAATTCCATCGAAACCTGTGGCACCCTGCCCGCACAATCTTCGCCAGCTCCCGATTTCAGGCTGGTCAAAACCGATCTTGCCGAAGTGAGCCTTGCCGATTACAAAGGCAAGAAGATCGTGCTCAATATTTTCCCCAGCATCGATACCCCGGTGTGCGCCGCCTCGGTACGCTATTTCAACAAGACCGCCGGCGAATTGCCCAATACGGTTGTGCTGTGCGTTTCAGCCGACCTGCCCTTTGCCCACACCCGCTTCTGCGAAACCGATGGGCTCAAGAATGTCGAATCCCTGTCTGTTTTCCGTTCGCCGGCTTTCGGCAAGGACTACGGAGTGACCATCACCACCGGTCCCATCGCCGGTCTCCTTTCCCGGGCGATTGTCATCATCGGCGCCGACGGCAAGGTGGTCTACACCGAGCAGGTTCCCGAAATCACGCAGGAACCAAATTACGACAAGGCCCTGGC
>WQUH01000154.1 GCA_009782165.1 Pseudomonadota bacterium
ATCAGGATGCGATCAAAAGGATCGTGATGATGCTGGGGAAGAGAGCCGACTGCAACGGCATGACGCGGCGAGATGGCCAACATGGAAAAACCGGATGCCAGGAAATAATCCAGCGCCTCTTGTGCATCGATGGGCATGTCGCCGCGCCCGAGTGAGTGTTTGATGGCAATTTCCCACAAGGTTGCCGCGCTGACCCAGATGGTCGTGTCGGGGGCTTCGATCATTGCCCTGGTTTGCGCGCCCAGTTTTGGGCTATCGGTAATTGTCCAGAGCGCGACATGTGTGTCCAGCAAGACATTCATGCGGGTTTTTCCCCGGCAAACAAACGCCCAATATCGGCGTTGCTTTGGTCAATGTCATCCGGAACGGTAAATTTCCCCGCGGCGATGCCGATGCGCCGTTGCGGCGAGGATGGTTGAATCGGCACGAGCCGCGCCACAGGACGGCCATTGCGGGCAATGATGATTTCACTTTCTTGCCGGTCTTCGATAGCTGCCACAAGGCGGGAAAGTGAGGTTTTGGCTTCCAGCATGTTAACGGCAAGCATGGCGTAATCCTCCTCATTCTATCTGGTCTGCTTTAGTCTAGTCTATCTTGACCAAGTTTGCAAGATCAAACCGGGAGGCAGGTCACTGTCGGCTTTGAGCGCCCTGGTCATCGAGGGCCTGAAAGTCCTGTTGTGCGGCGGGGTAGCCGTCAGCAACGCCGAAGAAGCATTTGTTATCGAGCGCAGCTTGTTACAATGTCACGTACACTCCGCCCAACCTACCGGGCTGCCGGCTTGCACACCGGGGAAGGTAGGGGCGAAAAATTTTTTGCCCCTACATCTCCGCTTAATAGATGCGGAACGCTATAAAGAACCCGTGCTTCAGAGAGGTCTTGGCAGGGAACAAGGCAGGTATCCACCGACCCTGGTCATTTATTCCGGACAGCAGTGCGCTTTCGCGGGAATGATGAAGGGAAAAAACCGCGCCGCGCGCTGGTCAGCACCTCCATGAACCGGACTGCCGCCGTCGCCAGCTCCAGCAAAAATTTTCGCCAGTTATACCGGGGATTCTTCAGAAACCCGTAGGCGGTATCCTTTTGAAAGCCCAGCCCCGGATTGTTGACGATACCCCGGAAAAAATTGACTCCACCAAACGACAAGGAGAAGATGGCGGTGAACACAGCCAGGGGTTTTGTCCCTCGCAGCTTGCGGATACCACTGCCATTCAGCAGGGTTCCGACCTTGAAATCTTCCAAAAAGGAGGAAATCCGGTCATGCAGTCGTTTTGCCTCTTGTTGCTTCTGATAGGTTTGAGTAGAGTCCGTTTGAGCCTTTTCTTTTTGATATTATTAGGTATTTTGCCAAATCCCAATATATCGGAAAGCAAAAGGCTTTTCACGTTAAAAACAATTATTTCAACATGTTGATCGACCTTTTCTGCCAAAAATCACCAAGTCAGAAATTTGAGTTTTATCTAGTAAAAGGCCAAAGACAAGACAACCCGTTGGGTTTCGCCAACGGGTTGTCTCGGAGAGCAGGGGCCAGTATTAAACACCGTTGCCCAACCCAAAGCTAACCAGAGGCGAATCCGCCTGGGTTGAACGCAATGTTAGGCACAACGCTAGGCATCGATCAGGACAGAAACATTGCTTATTCCGGCCAGAGCCGCAACGGAGAAAAATATTTTCATCTCAATTATACTGCTGTCATCATCTGGCTGAGGGCGATTGATCGGATTGTTGGAGATGCTGAAATCGTCATTCAAGAATCCGAGAAAATAAGCGATCAGTTTGGCATGAGTCGGTTGAAGGTTGCCAACGAGAAAGGCCATTTGCATAATTTGGCTTGAAGTAATTTTTGTTTTCTTCGAGAAGAAACCTCCCCATTTTCGTTCTGCTGGTTTATCTGTCTCATAGATTTCTTTGCGACCACGAGCAGCATCGACGGCGGCGCCATTGTAACCAAAGTCAGCAATTGCGCGTGTGAGCAATTGACCTGCGGGGGTATTCAAGTCGGCGGGAAGTCTCGACACCAACCAATTTTCACCAAGTGCCGTTATGGGATAATGAACGGTGCCGCCACAGCCAAAATCGGAAGAACGGATATTTGATGGACAATTAACGCAGTTGGCAGCCAAGCTTCCTAGCGGCGCAGATTCAGCAAGCAAATCAGCAACCCGCATTTCCGTTGCCTGCGGGCCATCAGGGCCAAGCACAACAGTCTTGAATGTCCATTCAGATTCTGGCTTGCTTTTGTCAGCTTGAGGATTTTTGCGAGTTATCTCTAGGACAGCGTTGGCTCGGTTCCTGGCCTTCTCCATTCTGAGCAGGTCTGCATCAGAGATTGACTCGCGCACTTTGCATGGAAACAATCCATAGTAATCAATTGCCATTTCAGTTCCTTTATATTCAATGAGGGGGACGCCTCGCTATTGATTCCGACTGCGGCGGCTCTCCGCCGCCATCGCTCACTTCAACAGCCAGCCGACCCCCAGGCGGCTGACCGCGTTCAGACCCCCGCACAGCACCAGGCTGTCGATGGCGCCGAGATGGTCGAGGAAGACCTGCACCTCGTACGATCTGGTGCCGGCGTTGCACAGGATGATGTAGGTGGTGTTGGGCGACAGCTCGTGATGCCGACGCCGGACCTGCCCGTACTCCAGGGCCACCCACCTGTCCTCGCCGTATTTTTCGACATAGGCGGCGGATTCCTGCGGATGGCGGAGATCGAGCACGGCCCAGGCGGGTTCGAGCGACATATCCTCCATCCAGGCGAGAAACCGGTCGAGGTCCACCCGGCGCAACCGGTGGTCGCACATGTTCTCCGCCACATGGGCGGCCGCGTTGAGCGAATCGATCGCCGAAGAGAACGGCGGGGCATAGGCCATCTCCACCAGACTGAAATCCTCGATGGTGCCTCCCTTGGCGATCAGGGCGGCAGCGGTGTCCACCCGGGCCGAAATCGAATCGTTCATCATGCCGAAGGCCTGGAGGCCCAGGACGCGCCGCGACCGGCGGTCGAACACCAACTGGAGGATCACCACCGCCTGATCGGGGAAGAAATGGGCCCGGTCGGATGGCGAGGTCAGGGCGTAGTCGGCGGCAAAGCCTTCGGCCAGGGCCGCCTCCCAGGTCAGGCCGGTGGCGGCGATGCACCGCTCGAAGGCCTTCATGATGAAGGAACCGCAGACCCCGCTGAACAGCGAGGGGATGCCGGCCATGTTGTCGGCCGCGACCCGCCCCTCGCGGTTGGCCAGCGAGCCCAGGGGCGCGTAGCTTTCCCGGCCGGTGATCAGGTTGGTCACCGCGATGCAGTCGCCGGCGGCATAGATGTCGGGGTCCGTGGTCTGGAGCCGCTGGTTGACCCTGATCCCGCCCCAGGGCGCGACCGCAAGCCCGGCGGCCTTGGCCAGTTCGCTGCGGGGCCGCACGCCCGCGGCCACAATCACCAGATCGGCCTCCAGGGCGCGCCGGGTTGTTTTGACGCCGCACACCCTGCCCTGCCCGTCGTCGAGCAGTTCGGTTGCCGACTCCCTGGTGAAAACGGCCACCCCCTTGTCCGCAAGATGTTTGGCCAGCATGGCGGCGAAATGGCGGTCAACCAGCTTGGGCAGCAACTGCGGCGCCAGTTCCAGCAGGGTGGTCTCGATCCCCCAGAGGTCGGTCAGGGCCTCGGCCATCTCGATGCCGATGGCGCCGCCGCCGATCACCACGGCCCGGCTGACCTTGCCCTGGGCGATCCTGGTTTTGATCTCGATGGCCTTGTGCAGGTCGGCGATGGTGAACACGCCGTCCAACCGCATCCCCGGAATCGGGAGTTCGATCGGTCCCGCGCCGGTGGCGAGCATCAGATAGTCGTAGGCCAGGCGCTCTTCCGCATTGCTGTCCAGGTTGCGCACCAGCACCTGCTTCTTTTCCCGGTCAATGGCCACGGCCTGCGTGCGGGTGAGGACGCGCACCCCCTTTGAATGCGCGAAGAAATCGGCATCCCGGATGACATGGAAACTGGTGGCCCGCAGCTCGCTCTCGTCGGAGACATCGCCGCTGACATAGTATGGGATGCCGCAGCCGCCATAGGAGATCAGGCTGTCCCGATCGACCATGGTCACCTCCCAGTCCGGCCGCAGCCTTTTCAGCCGGCTCGCCGCCTTGGGACCGGCGGCGACGGCGCCGATAATCACGATTTTCTTGCTCATGGCAGCATTCCTCCTGTGCAATGGATAGGTTCAAGCACCTGTCCGGTGCGGTTTCCACCCCGGATGCCGACAGGCGGCCTTTCGAACGCGGCCTGCCGCTCTCGCCCGCCCCTGCCTGGCCTCACTGTTTCACTCCGGCCTCCCGGCTGTCGGCCGGCGCCGTTTTCTTGTCCGCCGAAGCGGTCTGCTGGCCGCCGGCCGCCTGGGCCGCGCCAGCTTCCTGATGCAGTTGCGCCGGCAGACCGGCCAGAAAAGCCGCGGCATCGAACGCCGGGTTGCCCCGATTGCCCCCGAGTTCCGCCTCGACCATCGTTTTGCCCTGCACCACCAGTTGCGTCTGCTCCGCCAGTTGCCGAGTCATCGGCAGGCTCGCCCGGTAGCGCAGCGCGCCATCCGGCAGCAGGTCTCCCTGCAGACCGATTTCAAGATCTCCGGCCAGAAGATGGA
>WQUH01000155.1 GCA_009782165.1 Pseudomonadota bacterium
TGAGCATTATGTACGCAATCATTGTCCGTCAGGAAACGTTCGATCCGGCCAAAGCTTTTCAAATCGCCGCTTGACTCTTTCCTTTAACGGGCATTGCGAGGAGCGAAGCGACGAAGCAATCCAGGCAAGGTTGGTGGTGCAAACTGCCGCGATGCGGCCCGCATCGTGTTGGCCAAGGCAAATGGCATCAGCCTCCTGGTTCATTGTTGTCCGCATCCTGCCCGTCATCGCTTGCTGATTGTGCAGCATCGACCGTCCCCACCCCAAAGCATGCGGGGCATTCCTCACGGGTGATGAAAAAACGGCTCACCCCCTGAAAATAGCCGATCTCGCCGCTGCCGCCGCAGGTGGGGCAGACCTGTCTGGGTTCATTCACGGATCATCACGGCAGACCGGCCGCCTGTTTGGCGGCCTGGAGGGTGTTCTGCATCAGCATGGTGATGGTCATCGGGCCGACCCCGCCGGGCACCGGCGTGATGGCCCCGGCCTTGGCGAGCACATCGTCGTAATCGACATCGCCGGCCAGAATCGCCTTGCCGGCCGCGGTCCGGCCGATGCGGTTGACCCCGACATCGATGATGACCGCTCCCGCTTTGATCTGGTCGGCCTTGATCATTTTGGCGACGCCGGCGGCCACGATCAGGATGTCGGCCCGCCGCGTATGCGCCGCCATGTCGCGGGTGCGGGTATGGCAGACCGTCACCGTGGCATTGCCGCCCGGCCGTTTTTGCAGCATCAGATTGGCGATCGGCTTGCCCACGATGTTGGACCGTCCGACCACCACCACCTCGGCGCCAGCGGTCTCGACGCCGGAGCGCTGGAGCAACTCGACTATGCCGTTCGGGGTGCAGGGAAGAAAACAGCGCTGGCCGAGCATCATCTTGCCGGCATTGACCGGATGAAAACCGTCGACATCCTTGGCCGGGTCGATGGCAAACAGCACCTTGGCCTCGTCGATGTGGCCGGGCAGAGGCAACTGCACCAGAATGCCGTGGATGGCCGGATTGCGGTTGCACTGTTCGACAATCCGCAGCAGTTCTTCTTCGCTGGTCGTGGTCGGCAAGGTTATCTGCTCGGAATGGATGCCCAGGGCGTGGGCGGTCTTGTTTTTTGCCGCCACATAGGATTGCGAGGCCGGATCCTCGCCGACCAGAATGGTGGCCAGGCCGGGAATCAGACCTTTCTGTTCTTTGAGCGTGGCGAGTTCGGCCGCGATTTCCCGGCGGATCGTCTTGGCAACGGCTAAGCCGCTGATAATGGTTGCTGGCATGGGGCTGGATTCACACAATGAACGAAGAGATAAGAAAAGACGGGAAGATACGGAAGACCGGCCGTTTTTCGAATCGCGATCGCGACGGCAATGGCCTGCCGCAACGCCGCCGCCACAGCCGCCGGTCTCCCGCTGGACGCGCCCTGTTTTATTTGCCGATGTAGTGTTGTCCGTCCCTGTTGATGAATTCGATCATTTTCACCACGTCTTGCGAAGGCGCGCCCTTGGTGATCAGGGTGATGTCGCGCTTGACTTCGGGTGTGGTCGGACTGTTGACCAGATAATCGATCTGGGAAACCGCGCCAAAGCCGATGGCGCCGGGATTTCGCACCACGCGGCTCTTGATGTCCTCGGCGGTCGTCCCGATCATGGCGTACTTGGTGTATTCGGCGCCGCCCATGATATTTTTCTGGAACATCGCCATGGTGCCGGGGATCTGGTTGCCCAGGATCACCAGGATCTGCTTCTCGGGCCCGCCGACCTCGGACCAGTTTCTGATCCTGCCGCTGAAAATGCCCGCCAACTGCTCCTTGGACAGCGACGCCACCGGCACATCGGGATTGGTCATCACCACGACCTTGTCCTGACCGATGACCCAACTCTTGTACACGGACGGATCGGAGACGGTATACCCATCTTTCTTCATCATTTCCAGCCAATCGTTAAAGTTGAGCCCGCCGACCGCGCAGTGAACCTTGCCGGCGTCGAGATCCTTCCAGGCCTGGACCGGGCCGCTGGGGATGTTCGTTATTTTGATGTTCATCGCCCTGGACAGGGGATATTCGATCTTTCTGAAGATGTTCTCCGTAGCCGCCGCGCCAGCACCCATGATCACCTCGCCCGCCCAGCCAGAGGCGGCGACTCCCATACCAATACCGATCATAACGAGCAGGGCTTTCAGGCAGAACTGCGGGAAACGTGTCCTCATGGCTCATCCTCCGGGCTCCAGGCTGATTCGGGTTAATTGCACAATTACAGAAAATGTATTGAGGAGATTATAGAGCAAAGAAAATGAGATGGAAATATTTTTTGAACCAGGACCGCAAACAACCAGTGAAGCGGGTGCGGTGAAGCCCTACGCCGTGGGAGCGCAAAATGGCGGGTGCCCTGCGACGCCAATGGCTGCGATTCCTGGCGGATGGTTGTGGCAATCCTCGCGGAGAGGATTGAAAAAAGAAAGGAAGATCGGTTGGTTATCGAGCAGAACCATCGCGGCGCCTGTGGGGCTGCCGCGATGGCCCCGTCCTTCTGCCGGACATGCGCTTATCTGGCAATGTGGCGCTGCCCATCCTTGGTGGCGATGTATTCGATCATTTTCAGCACATCTTCCGACGGCGCGCCCTTGGTGACCAAGGTGATGGGACGGCTGATTACGGGAGTGTCCGGGCTGTTGACCAGGTAATCGATCTGGGAAACCGCGCCAAAGCCGATGGCGCCGGAATTTCTGACCACGCGGCTTTTGATGTCCTCGAGCGTCGTCCCCATCATCGCATTTTTGGTAAACTCGGCATTGCCCATGATAGCCTTATGAAACAACGACATCGTGCCGGCGATCTGGTTGCCCAGGACGACAAGGATCGGGTTGTCGGGCCCACCGACCTCGGACCAGTTTTTGATCCTGCCGCTGAAAATGCCCACTAACTGCTCCCTGGACAGCGACGCCACCGGTACATCGGTATTGGTCATCACCTTGACCGTGTCCTGGCCGATGACCCAACTCTTATACACCGACGGTTCCGGGATGGGGTATCCCTCCTTCTGCATCAGTTCCACCCAACTGTCAAAATCCACCCCGGCGACCGCGCACTGAACCCGGCCGGCGTCGAGGTCTTTCCAGGATTGGACAGGACCGTTGGCAACAGTCGTTATCTTGATGTTCGCCGATCTGAGCAGGGGATATTCGATCTTTTTGAAGATGTTATCCGTCGCCGCCGCGCCGGCGCTCATGATCACCTCATTGGCTTTGGCAGAGGGAGCAATGCCGGTGACACAGGTGATGACCAACAGGGCGTACAGGAAACAGGGCAAAAATCGGGGCTTCATGAATCATTCTCCAGGATTCGGGTTCATTAAAGATCAGTAAGGCGAGGTGGAAAAAACCACATGGCGAAACCATGCAGCAGCATGAAAAGGATATTAAAAAATTTTTTGTGATAAAACCACAAATTATCTCTTCAAAAGGTATGAATAATATCCCACATCGTGTGAGTGAGCATCAAGAGGGTATGCCTCGATTTGAATTCAATTCAATTATCCGTTTCCACCGCATTGCCGCTGCAACCTGTGACATGACTTCGCCAAGGCGGTTCTTCACGCAAACCGGGCAGGCATGGCGATGGAAACCAACCGGGTGCCCGGCAACCAAGTCAAAAATGACGACTGGTTGCCGCGGCGCACAAAAAATAGAAACAGGGAAATAATCAGAGTTTGCCGAGCACGTTTCGGGTTTCGGCGATTTTCGTGCCGCACCGTCGGGCTAACGATGGCTCATCCCATGCAATCATTTTTGACGGGGGATGACTGTGAACGTCATGCGCTACTGCGGTCGATGACATTGCAAGACGTATTGAATTTGCCAGAGAACATGTCCGAATCACAACTTGCCGAGCACGTTCCGGGTTTCGGCGATTTCCTCAGGCGTGACGCTTTGGCGGGCGCTTTGCGCTCTGTTCATCTGCTCAGTTTTGCTCCACCAGCCTGATCTCTATCTTTTTGCCCAATGCTGTAGCCGCCTTGCTCACGGTTTGCAGGTTCAAAGCGAGGTTGGCGGGATCAAGCAGGCGATTGATGACGGCTCGGCTTGTTCGCATTCTCGATGCCAATTCCGTCTTGGTCATGCTGTTTTCCTCCAGAGCCCGAGACAATTGCAAGGCTAAAAGCTTTTTGGCGGCTCCGGCGTTTACCTCCGCATACAAACCTTCTTCCTTCAAGAAATCGTCAAAATCGGAACCAATACAGGGATTATTTTCCTGTGCCATAACTTATCCTCCTTTGTTCCGTCTGACGTTATCCTGGCGTTCCCTTGCCAAACGTACATCGCCAATGGGGCTTTTATTCGTTTTTTTGATGAAGCCGTGCAACAAGACGATGGCGTTGTCATGAAAGCAAAACAGCACCCTTGCTATACGTCCGTTGGGCAGCGAACTCCTGACTTCATACAATCCTTCTCCCAAAGGGCGGCAAACCGGGAGGCCCACCGGCCACCCTATTTGCACTACCCTTATGTCTTCGCCGATAACAAGGGTATCCGGACGCCCCAAGCACTTGAGCCAGTCCCGAACCGGTTCTTTGCCGTTTTCGTTGCAATAAAAATGAACCGGAAGCCCTGCGGGGAGAGCATTGCGATCAGCCATGAGC
>WQUH01000156.1 GCA_009782165.1 Pseudomonadota bacterium
TCCCCGGCAAGCTGCGGTTGTCCGGTTACCGGACTGTGGCGTCCAATGCCTATAATCCCAGTTTCTTCAATACGCTCAAGGCGTATCAGGGCCTGGGATTCGCCAGGATGTTCTTTCCCCGCGAATTCGCCGGCGGCATGGAAACCTACCTGAGCAGGGGCGACACCACCGGCGAAGGAACATACATGTTCGACAGCGTCCTGTTCTCCCAGAATCTCGAATACATCGCCCCCTTGCTGCAAGAGCCGGACGCGCCGCCGCTGTTCAACTATGTGCTGACCGTGTACGGCCATTATCCGCACTCCATGAACGAGGAAAAACGGCCGACGGTGCTGAAAATGGTGTCCAACTTCGAGGATGAACAGCTCGAACGGGGGGCAAACCAGATGTTCTACCGTACCCAGGCCGTGGCCGACTACGTCAACCGCCTGATCGAACTCGACCCCAAGAGCCTGATCATCCTGGTGAGCGATCATGTCCCTCCGGGGCAGTATGGGGCGAGGAGCTTTCAGAAGCTGCGCTACCTCGACAACAGCAAGGACAGCCTGAGGATGAACCGGATCATGATTATCGAGGCAGGCAAGGCGAAGAAATACGCGGTGATCCACCATTACGACATCCCTGCCATCGTGTACAATTTCATCTCCAACGGGCTGTACTGCAAAACCAACACCTGCGGCTTCATGGCCAACAAACTGCTCGACGACCGCATGCAGCGGCACGACGACTACATGCGGATCATGGCCCATGCCTCGGAATAGTTCCCCCTCTCCGGTTGTGTGCCGTCCCCTGGATATGGCCAGGAGTGCGCGGGTGACCTGCCGCTGTCGCATCCTTTTTTTCATGCGCAATCCATGACCGCGCCAAACAGGATCGCAGCAATCGCCGGCCATGCCGGCCGCCGCGTCGCCGGCATGGCGGCTTTTGCGCTATTCAACCGCTACACCGCCTTCCTCCTCGGGCTCTACGCCTACTCGCTGATCATTGTTGCTCTGGGGGGTCTGGGCGGCATGATCGCCGCTACCGATGTGCCGTCGAAGTGGCTGTTTCCGCTGAACCAGACCTGGGGGGCCTGCCTGAAACAGGAGTACCCGGAACTGCTGCTCCTGCTCTATCTCTACTGGTATGGCAACGCGATCCTGCGGCCGTCCCGCTGGCGGGCCCTGCTGGCCGCCGTGCCGCTGTTTCTGGCCTATCTCGGCCAAGATATCTATTTTCTGATGTACAACCGCGTGTTCCGGGTCGCGGAGCTGGCCCAGGTTCCCGAACTGCTCGGGGTGTTGACCTGGCAATACGGTCTCGCCCTGCTGCTGTTGGTCGCGCTGCCGCTGGGGTTCTTCGTCTGGTCGATCAACTGGCGCCGATGGCGGGTGCTGGTGGCCGGGGTTCTGCCGCCGGCCCTGCTGATCGCTGCCGTCATCTTTTTTCCCGAACGGTATGCCGGCGAGTATCGCCAACTGCGGCAAGGCAAGGAGGGGCAGGAGATCGTCGATTGGTACGATGAAGACACCATCGAGAACAACGGCCGCTTCATGATGCTGCTCTTCTGGGAGGCGGAGCGGCGCATCGCCCAGTCCAAAACCGCGCTGTTCCGCGACCGCGACCGCTACGAGGAACAGGCGCGGCAATTTGCCGCCTGGCTCAAGGAGAGCGGCAATCCCCAGCGCAATGTGCATCTGGTGGTGCTGGAGAGTTTCTTCGATCCCACCCTGTTCAAGGGGGCCACCTATACCAGGGATCCGTTCCATCCGAGTTTCAGGAAGCTGTTCGGCGACAGACTGGGTTTTTCGCTCTCACCCGTGGTGGGCGGCAGGACCAGTCAGGCTGAATTCGAGGTTCTGTGCGGCGTGCCGGCCTTCGAGGCGATCTCCAGCGTGGAGTTCAACAGTTTTACCGGCGCCGCCGCCTACTGCCTGCCCGGCAAGCTGCAATTGGCCGGCTACCGGACCGTGGCGTCCAATGCCTTTCATCCCGGTTATTTCAACACGCCCAAGGCCTATCGGGGCATGGGCTTCGCCAGGATGTTCTTTCCCCGCGAATTCGCCGCCGGCAGGGAGACCTATCTGAGTATGGGCGACACCGCCGGTGAAGGAAAATTCATGTTCGACAGCGTTCTGTTCTCCCAGAATCTCGAATATATCACCCCCTTGCTGCATGAGAAGGATGCGCCGCCCCTGTTCAACTATGTGCTGACCTCGTACGGCCATTTCCCCAACGCCATCAACGAGGAGAAACGGCCGAAGGTCTTGAAGATGATCTCCGATTTCGAGGATGAACAACTCGAACGGGGAGCGAACCAGGTGTTCTACCGTACCCAGGCCGTGGCCGACTACGTCAACCGCCTGATCGAACTCGATCCCAAGGGCCTGATCGTCCTGGTGAGCGACCATGTTCCTCCGGGGCAGTACGGGGCGATGAGTTATCAGAAGCTGCGGTACCTCGACAACAGCAAGGACAGCATGAAGATGAACCGGATCATGATCGTCGAGGCGGGCAAGGCGAAGCAGTACGCCGCGATCCACCATTACGACATCCCGGCCCTGGTGTACAATTTTCTCTCCAACGGGCAATATTGCCAGGTCAACACCTGCGGCTTCATGGAAAACAGGCTGCTCGACGACAGAAAACAACGGCACGACGACTACATGCTGATCATGGCCCATGCTTCGGAATAAGGGCAAGGGCATGGAGGCGTTGCGCAGGCAAGCGGCTGTCGTCCGGCATGGTCAGCGCGGGGAGACAAAATAATCAGATTTTTTCTTATTTTCACTTTGACTTTATGGAGCAAAACAGCTATACTACGCGGTCGATCAAAGGATCAAATGTACACCGGAACAGAACTCTGATCCGGCTCAAGGCTCGCTGAACAGTGTACAGAAGTCCATTGCCCACCGAACATTGATCGCCCCCTTTCCTGGTATTCCGAGGAGCAAAGCGACAAGGAATCGTGCTGTACCGTTGAGATTTCTCCCTGCGGTCGAGACGACCGAAACACAGAGGTTCTGTTCGATGCCGCATGCGGCGCGGCCGGCATACGGACGCCGGCGCGATTGCCGCATAAAGCCGACCTGTCGGCAGGCGTGGGGCCGGAGCTTCTCCAGGCTGCTGTCTTTTTGAGTAAGCGAACATTGATGAGCAATGTTCGTTTGTTGTGATCTTACCCTATGTTCTGAAGGAGGAACGTGCAAGATGGCTCAAGATCTGAAGCAATTTTTGTCCTATGTGCAGCAAAAAGACCCCGACCAGGTGATCTTTCATCAGGCCGTCACCGAAGTCATGCAAAGCCTCTGGCCGTTCATCCAGAAAAATCCGAAATATCAGGATAACGCCTTGCTGGAACGCATTGTCGAGCCGGAGCGCGTGGTCATCTTTCGGGTGCCGTGGATCGACGACCAGGGGAAGGTGCAGGTCAACCGCGGGTTCCGGGTGCAGATGAACAGCGCCTTGGGCCCGTACAAGGGCGGCCTGCGCTTTCATCCGTCGGTGACCCTGGGCATGCTGAAATTTCTCGCCTTCGAGCAGGTGTTCAAGAATTCGTTGACCACCCTGCCGATGGGCGGCGGCAAGGGCGGCTCCGACTTCGACCCGAAGGGCAAGAGCGAAAACGAGGTCATGCGCTTCTGCCAGTCGTTCATGAGCGAGCTGTTCCGTCACATCGGCGCCGATCTCGACGTGCCGGCGGGCGATATCGGAGTCGGCGGCCGCGAGGTCGGCTATATGTTCGGCCAATACAAAAGGCTGGCGAACATCTTCACCGGCGTCCTGACCGGCAAGGGCATCACCTTTGGCGGCAGCCTGATCCGGCCGGAAGCCACCGGCTATGGCCTGATCTATTTCGTCAACGAGATGTTGGCGGTGCGCTCGCAGGATTTGGTGGGCAAGCGGGTGGCCATATCCGGGTCCGGCAATGTGGCGCAGTATGCGGCGGAGAAATGCCTGGCGATCGGCGCCAAGGTGGTGTCGCTGGCCGATTCGGGCGGCACGATGGAGGTGCCGGGCGGCTTGACCGCCGAGCAGTTGCAGGAGTTGATGCACTGGAAAAACGTCGAGCGCGGCCGTTTGCAGGCATTTGCCGAGCAGCGCAAGCTCGCCTTCCACAAGGGCAAAGCGCCGTGGCACCTGGTGTGCGACGTGGCGCTGCCGTGCGCGACCCAGAACGAACTGAACGGCGACGATGCCAAAACGCTGATCAAAAACGGCTGTCAGTGCGTGGCTGAAGGCGCCAACATGCCCTCGACCCTGGAGGCGATGCAGGTGTTCCACGAGGCGAAGATCCTGTTTGCGCCCGCCAAGGCGTCCAACGCCGGCGGCGTGGCGACCTCGGGACTGGAAATGAGCCAGAACAGCCTCCGGATGTCGTGGTCGCGGGAAGAGGTCGATGCACGCCTGGGCAACATCATGAAGGCGATCCATGCCTCGTGCGTGCAGTACGGCACAGGCGCCGACGGCCATGTCAGCTATGTCAACGGCGCCAATATAGCGGGCTTTGTCAAGGTGGCCGAGGCGATGATGGGTCAGGGCGTCGTCTGAGCCGACATCGCGCCGCCGCTGCCGGCAGCGCAAGCAAAAAAAGCCCGGGGCTTGCCCCCGGGCTTTTTTTTTGGCGCGTTTGCCGG
>WQUH01000157.1 GCA_009782165.1 Pseudomonadota bacterium
GCTTGCAGCATCGGCGGGTTGTTGGAGCCGTGGGGCTGGTGGCAGTTATCGCAATTTTCCTGAACCGGCGGGTGTGGCCACAGGTACGGGCCGCGCTTGTCGGCATGGCAGACATAGCAGGTCTCGTTGACCGTGTTCTTGATCAACTGGCCCTCGCTGATCGAGCCGTGCGGCTGATGGCACGACGAACAGGCCATCTGGCCGGTGCGCAGCGGGTGGGTCGAGATCCGCATCATGGATGAGCGGACATCCTTGTGGCAGTTGAAACAGACGGCCGGCTGGGTCTCCATGACCAGGACCGGATCTTTTCTGATGTGTACCTTGTGGCAGTCGCTGCAGGCGATCTCGTTGGTTTCGTGGGCGCTTCCTTCCCAGTGTATACGGCTGCTGACGTTGGCATGGCAGGAGATGCAAACCTTGTTTTTCGCCTCGGCCGCGATCGTTTTGTTGTACATGACCTCGGGTTTCTTATCGATCGGATCGTCCATGTGTTCCTTGGCATTGCCGTGACAGGCGGTACACATTGCGTTCCGTTTCAGATTGCTGTCGGCCTTGCCCCACGGCGTGCGCGCATCGCCGGAAGCGCCGTGCCGCGACTGCGCCATGTTGTCAAACGATTCCTTGTGGCAGGTCGCGCATTCGATCGGCGGCTCCTCCTGGGCCACCGGAGCATGGCTCGGCGCGGCGACTGCCGCCGGAGTGGAGACCGGCGCCGCGACCGCCGGCGCCGCTTTGGCGGGTGGTGTTTTCGTTGCAGCCTTTTGCGCCGCCATCGCGGGGACAGCGAAAAGGACAACGAGACAGATCCACAGTCTCAGAGATGAAAAATACATGTGCATAACAACCCCTTTTGGTTAATCGCTTGGTTATCTCAGACCGGAAAAGCCTTATCCTGTTCCCGATAAACCTATTCAAGGGAACCGCGAAAATGCGCTTTGCCCGGCGTCGGCAGGGTGATCGGCGCATTTGCCGCACCGACCAGCCCTCCTGGAATCGATGCGATCGATTGTGCGCCGTGTTTTGGCGCCGCGCCCGCACAGCCATTTTCGCTGTTTCGCCGTTGTCCGGGCGCTCGTTCAACTGCTTGCGGCGCGAAGCAAACTGATCCAGGCAATGTGGTACGCCGGGTTGGGGAATGCCAGATGGCGCAAATCGACCAGGGACCGTGTCCGGGCCAGGCCGACCGTCCGCGCCGGCAGCGGGTTTGCGGTTTTGTGGATGTGCTTGGGCGAGAGGCGCTCGATTGGTGTCCGAATCGTGGATGGGGTCCGGTTGCCTGCCTGTCCTCGCAGGGCCAACGGATGATTTTTTGGGTGGGGGCGATGGGTGCGCGCGCCGGCCTCGGTCGGGCCTGCCGGCCGCTGTGGCGGGCGATGGGTGCAATCGGGCCGATTCGTATCAGGGCCGGATTCCGGAAATTCCGCGCAGGTCTGACTGCCGCGCCGGGCCGCTGGCGCGGAACTCCGCGCCAGCGCGGGCCGCACCTCCGCCGAGCTGCGATGTCTGTCCCCGTCCAACGCCTTGTCGTTCTTCCCGGGCCAACGAGCACCCGCGTCCGCTCTCCGACGCTTGGGCTCCGGCCGGTCCAGAACGCCTCCCCCCTCGACCATGGCGCTCTCCCCCCGGTTGTCCGCTGTTTGGCCCATTCCCCCCACTTGTCCAACGGGCTTACAGCGAGTGTAGAATACGGATCGGTTTGTTTTGATTAGTTCAGCATGGTATTCTTTATTATCATATTGTTGTTGTGTGTTTTTAATCGTGCCTCGGCGATAATTTCTCTATTATTCCGTGAAATTTCTTACATCACGATGCGCCACAGAGTAGCACTTACGGCTCCGATTATCAATACCGATGTACAACGAATCCAGATCGTTTCCTTGATCTAAATCAAGAAAATCAAAATAAAACAAAAAAAGACGAACAGACGACTTCTCATTCAGTCAACATGCCGTATATACGTCATAAATTGCTGAGACCAGTTTTGGCGGCGATCCAAAGGCCGCTCCTGGACAAACCGCAAACACCGCCGCTTTGATGCGGCGAATGTTTATTGACAATAAAACCTTTATTTTTTACAAATGGTTGTCATGGTTTTTCGTCCGTTTTCCTGGCCCGGACCCGGAGCGACCAGCGCCGGATGCCCTGTTGCCGGCGCTGACCGACCGCGCCGCTGGCCGGTCTCTTCAGGCTGCGCGAGGGCAATGGGCGGGTGACAAGCGAGAGGAAAAAAGGTGGCCGCGGCAGGTCCAGTATGCGGGACGGCCCTGACAAAAGGCCGATGTTGTTTCCTGGTTGAATCGAAAGGAGAAGCAGATGCAGAAAAGTAAAGGGTTGCGGTGGATTCTTTTTCTGGGCATGACGTTGGCGCTGATGCTCACCGGCTGCGCGGCGAATCAGAGTGTGGGGGGCGGCGACAGCGCGGGTGCGCCGCAGGTGAACAACTTTGCCGATGATATCAAGGATATAACCATCCCGGCCGAGCTGGAATGGGATCGGAAGGGTTCGATGGTCATCAAAACCGAGTCGTTCCGCGGCGGTATTTTTACCTACAAGGGACGGGTGGAGATCATGTCGCTCAAAGACTACATGGTCGCCTCCATGCAGGATAACAAATGGCGGCTGGTGGGCGAAACCGCTTCCAAAGAGATCATGCTTGCCTTTGTCAAACCCAACAAGACCTGCATGGTGGTGATTGCCGATGGCTTGGTTGGCCGGGTCGAGCTCAAGCTGTACGTGGCCATCGACAAGACCGGCGGCGCCAGTGGCGCGCCGGCGCGCAACTCCTTCATGCAATAATTTTTTATACTCCGCATGCCAGACCTGCGCGGCAAGAGAATCCTGCTCGGCATTACCGGTTCCATCGCCGCCTATAAGGCGGCCGAATGGCTCCGGTCGCTGGTCAAGGAGGAGGCTGATGTCACGGTCGTCATGACCGAGGCCGCCGAGCGCTTCGTCTCGCCGCTCACCTTTGCCGCCCTCAGCGGTCATCCGGTGCACCGCGACCTGTTCGACGAGGCGCCGGAACGGGTCATGGCCCACATCAACCTGTCGAGGGAGGCGGACGCCATTCTGGTCGCGCCGGCCACGGCGCAGACCATCGCCCGCCTGGCCCACGGCATGGCGGACAACCTGCTGTGCGCCGCCATCCTCGCCGCCCGCGTCCCCGTGGTCGTCTGTCCGGCGATGAACACCTTCATGCTGCGTCACCCCGCCACAGAGGACAATATCCGTCGGTTGCAGTCCTTTGGCTACCGTATCGTCCAGCCGGACAGCGGCGAACTTGCCTGTGGCGAGAGCGGCGACGGCCGGCTGGCCGATTGGGATGCGGCCAGAGAGGCGCTGCTCTCCCTGTTTCAGCCCGACGATCTGACGGGCATGCGGGTGCTGGTCACTGCCGGTCCGACCCGTGAACCCCTGGACCCGGCCCGCTTTCTCAGCAACCGTTCCAGCGGCAGGATGGGATTTGCCCTGGCGCGCGCGGCCCGGCGCCGGGGGGCTTCGGTGGCGCTGGTGACCGGTCCGGTGCAACTGCCCGATCCGCCTGGGATCGAGGTGGTCCGCGTGACCACGGCCGCCGAGATGCGGCAGGCGGTGCTCGACCGGGCCTCAGCGGCGGATGTGGTGGTCAAATCCGCCGCGGTGGCCGATTTCCGGTCGGCGGCCCCTGCGGATCACAAAATCAAAAAAACGCAGCACAGCGGGCGGATCGATCTGGTCAAAAATTCCGACATCCTGGCCGAATTGGGCGCAAACCGTTTTCCCGGCCAGATCCTGGTCGGCTTTGCCGCCGAAAGCCGGGATCATGTCGGCGAAGGACAGAGAAAACTGCGGGAAAAAAACGCGGACCTGATGGTGGTCAACGATATTCTGGGGGCGCGAACCGGATTCGATGTGGAGACCAACCAGGTGACCCTGATCGATTGCCGGGGAGCGGTGGCCTTGCCCTTGCTCTCCAAAGAGGAAACCGCCGACCGGATCTGGGATCGGGTGGCGCGGTTGCGGCACGAGCAGTCCGGGACGGAGAAGGGTTGAAGACCGGCGGGGCCATGCAGATCAGCCGGTCTGAACAGAAGAGAAGGGTCAAGGAGGTCGAGCGGCTGGTCGCGGAACTGGTGAGTTTGCCGCCGCACATCCTGGCGCAGGCCCCGGTGCCGGAAGAGTGCCGGCAGCAGCTCGCGGCCGCGGGCGCGCTGCGGGGCAGCGTCCGGCAGCGCCAGATCAAATACCTGACCAAGGTGGTGCAGCAGTATCCGCTCGAAGAACTCTACGATCTGGTCGGCCGCCATCGCGGCCCTGCCTTGGCGGCGCAAAAACAGTTGCATACGCTGGAGTTGTACCGCGACGCCCTGATCGAGGAGGCCCTGGAGCAGCAGGAGCATGACCGGCAGACAGGCGGCCACGGCAATGAACAGCAGCCAAGCCGGAGCCTGTCCGCGCTGCAGGCCGCCATGCCGGAGATCGATCCCCTGGCGCTCTCGCGGCTTGCCGCCCTCTTTGCCCGAACCCGCAACCCCCGCTACAGCCGGGAAATCTTCCGCTATCTGCGGTCGATCCACGAGATGCGGCAACGCAACAGCCGCCGCCAAACCCAGGAGGAATGAGCCG
>WQUH01000158.1 GCA_009782165.1 Pseudomonadota bacterium
TGAGCTGTCTGATGCTCCTGTTCGTCACCTTCATCGGCTCGCTCATCCATATCTATTCGATCGGCTACATGGGCGGCGACAGGAACTACGGTAAATTCTTCGCCTACATGAACCTGTTCCTGGGCAGCATGCTGGTGCTGGTGCTCGGCGACAGCCCGGTGGTCATGTTTGTCGGCTGGGAGGGCGTCGGTCTCTGCTCCTACCTGCTGATCAGCTTTTACAGCGAGGACCGCGCCAATGTCCTGGCCGGCAACAAGGCCTTCATCGTCAACCGGATCGGCGACCTTGGTTTCGTCCTCGGCATGTCCTTTCTCTTCTGGGGCATCGGCGCCAGCGGTTTCGACTATCTGTCGCTCAAGGCCAACGCGCACCTGCTCGAACCGGGCCTGGCTCTGACCGTCTGCCTGCTGCTGTTTGTCGGCGCCACCGGCAAATCGGCCCAGATTCCTCTGTATGTCTGGCTCCCCGACGCCATGGCAGGCCCCACGCCGGTTTCGGCCCTGATCCATGCCGCCACCATGGTCACCGCCGGCGTCTATATGGTGGCCCGCTTCAGCTTTCTCTATGCGGGAGTCGAGCTGGCCGGCAGCATCGTCGCCTGGGTCGGTATCCTCACCGCCCTGCTGGCGGCGATTTTCGGCATGTTTCAGGAGGACATCAAAAAAGTGCTGGCCTATTCGACGGTCAGCCAGTTGGGCTACATGTTCGCGGGCGTGGGGATCGCCGCCTATTCGGCCGGCATCTTCCATGTGTTCACCCACGCCTTTTTCAAGGCCCTGCTCTTTCTTGGGGCGGGTTCGGTGATCTATGCCCTGCACCACGAGCAGAACATCTGGAAGATGGGCGGCCTGCGGCATAAGATGCCCAAGACCTACATCACCATGGTGATCGGCGCCCTGGCCCTGGCCGGCTGTCCGCTGTTTTCCGGCTTCTTCAGCAAGGACGAGATCCTCTACAGCGCCCTGGTCACCGGTCACTTCGGCATCTGGGCCGTTGGGGTGCTGGTCGCCGGCATGACCGCCTACTACACCTTCCGGATGATCTTTGTTGTTTTTCACGGCGAGCCGCGCGACCATCATGCCTATGAACACGCCAGCGATGCCCCGAATGTGATGACCGTCCCCCTGATCGTCCTGGCGGTTGGCGCGCTCTTTGCCGGATATCTCAACCTGCCCGGCATCTTCGGCGGCAATCAGATCGTTTCCCACTGGCTGGCGCCGAGTCTGTCCGAACACCATCCCCAGGCCAGCGCCTTCCTGGAGATCATCGCCATTCTCGCCAGCATCGCGGCCTTTGCCGTCGGCATCAGGATCGCCTACAAGAAATTCGGCCAGGGCGCGCCCGAACCGTTCTTCTCGGGATTTGCCGATTTTGCCTATCACAAGTTTTATGTCGATGAAGTCTACGACCGGCTCATCGTGCAACCCTACAAGGCCATCGGTGCAAGCATCCGGGACGTGATCGAACCGAAGGTCACCGATGCCCCGGTCAAGGGCGTCTCCAGGCTGTACCTGGTGCTGGGCGCGGCCTTCAAGGTCTTCCAGGTGGGGTATGTCCGGGTGTATGCGCTCTACATGGTCATCGGGCTGAGCATTATGAGTCTGCTCCTTTCTCAATCGCTGAACTGACAAGGTGAAAGCATGTTTGCACATCTCCTTTCCGTCATCATCTTTCTGCCCATCGTTGCCGGGCTGATTCTGCTGGCCTCGCCGGCAAGCAGGCCGATCGCCCGGTTTACCGGCTTGGCCGTTTCTCTGTCCACCCTGGTGCTGAGTCTCGATCTCTACATGGGATTCGCGGCCACCGGCCATTTCGAGTTTGTCGAAAACATCCCGTGGATCCAGTCGCTGGGCATTTCGTACTCCCTGGGGATCGACGGCATCAGCCTGTTCATCCTCATGGCCGGATCGGTGCTGCTGCCTCTGGTCTATTTCGTCTTCGACACCAGGGAGAAGGGATATTACGCCAACCTGCTGCTCGTGCAGGGGGCCATGGCCGGCGCGATCTGCGCGACCGATATGATCCTCTTCTACATCTTCTGGGAGGTCATGCTCCTGCCGGTTTTCTTCATGCTCGGCCTCTATGGCGGACCGCGCCGGCTGCCGGCGACCCTGAAGATCACCCTGTATACCATCGCCGGATCCTTGCTGATGCTGGCGGCCATCGTCTATCTCGGGGTCAGCTACCATGCCCAGTTCGGCGAGTGGAGCTTTGCCATGGATAAGATGGCCCAGCTCAACCTCACCGGCCGGGTGGCGGCGGTGGCGTTTTTCGGATTCATGATCGCCTTTGCGATCAAGATCCCGCTCTTTCCGTTCCACACCTGGCTGCCCGACGCCTACACCGAGGCCCCAACCGCGACCACCTTTGTCCTGTCGGCGGTGATGGCCAAGATCGGCGTCTACGGGGTCATCCGCTTCGTGGTGCCGGTCTTTGACCTGGAGTTTGCCCGTTTTGCCATCCTGCTGGCCTATGCCGGGGTCATCGGCATGATGTACTGCGGCCTGGCCGCGATTGCCCAGAAGGATTTCAAACGGATGCTCGCCTTTTCCTCCGCGTCCCACATGGGCGTGATAGCCCTGGGTGTTTTCTGCATGAATATCCAGGCGCTGACCGGGAGCATCTATCAGATTGTCGCCCATGCCACCAGCACCGGCGTCCTGTTCCTGTTCGCGGGCATTCTCGAGGAGCGGACCAAGACCCGCACCATCGACGATCTGGGCGGCATAGCGGCCAAGGCGCCGGTCTTTGCCTTCTATTTCGCCATCGCCATGCTGGCTTCGGTCGGTCTGCCGGGAACCAGCGGCTTTATCGGCGAATTCATGATCGTGCTCGGCGCGGTCAAGTTCAATACAATCATCGGAGTCCTGGCCGGAACAACCCTGATCATCGGCGTCTGTTACATGCTGTGGATGTTCCAGCGGGTCTTTTTTGAAAAGACCGGCAAGTGTTCCGAAAACTTCAAAGAGCTGACCCTCACGGAAGGATTGGTGTTTTTGCCGGTCATCCTCCTGATTATTGTGATGGGCGTGTACCCCCATCCGTTTCTCAGCAAGATCACCCCTTCGACCGCACTGCAATTTGCCCAGCCAGCACCCGTTGTCGCGCAGATTTCCGCATCTGACGCCCAACTGCCTGGGCTCACCATTGACCAGAAATAAGGCCGGATTGGAATCATGACAAACGATCTAATGTTGTTGATGCCGCTGATTATCGTTGGCGCCGGGGCGATTGTCCTGATGCTCGCCTCGACCTGCACCAGGATTACCCATGAGTGTGCGGCCTACGGCAGCGCGGGGCTCTTTGCCGTGGCGTTTCTTGCCCAGCTTTCTTTCTGCATCGCCGGCCAGGTCGCGCCGTTTGCCGAGGCATTCAACGGCATTCTGGTCGCGAGCAACTTTTCCAAGGCCGCCGGTTTGATCATCCTTGCCTGTGGTTTTTTTACCTCCCTGAGTTCCCAGGCATATTTCAAACGAAACAATTTTTACAGCCCGGAATACTACAGCCTGACCGCCTTTGCCGCCTCCGGCATGCTGCTCCTCACCATGGCGCAGGAACTGATCACCGTTTTCATCGCCCTGGAGATCATGTCGCTGGCCATCTACGTTTTGGTTGGTTATGACCGGAAAAATGTGATCAGCACCGAGGCGGTCCTCAAATATCTCATGCTGGGGGCCTTTGCCGGCGCATTCTTTGTCCTGGGCAGCGCGCTGGTGTACGGCGCGGCCGGGAGCACCAAATTCATCAACATCGGTCAGTATGTGGCGGAAGTAGGCATGCTGCACTCGCCGGCCATGATCGGCGGCGCCTTTTTCATCATGGTTGCCTTTCTGTTCAAGGCGGCCGCCTTTCCCTTCCACGCCTGGGTGGTCGATGTCTACGACGGCGCTTCCGTGCCGGTGACCGGTTATATGGCAACCGGCCTGAAAACCGCCATCTTTGCCGTGTTTGCCAATTTCCTGGTCATCGACGGCGGCCTGCAACACAAATGGATTACCCTGCTGTTCTGGATTTCCGTGCTGACCATGTTTGTCGGCAACCTGATCGCCATCGGCCAGCAATCACTGAAACGGATGCTGGCGGCATCCGGCATTGTCCACTCCGGTTACCTGCTGATTGCCCTGGTCGCCATCGGCACCAAGGACTTCACCGGCAGCGTGATCGCCTACTATCTGGCGGCGTATGCGGCGGGAACCCTGGGGATCTTCACCGCGCTTTCCTACCTGGGGGGCGAGGGCGAGGCAAGGAAGAACTTCGACGATTTCAAGGGGCTGGCCAAGGCGCGGCCATACTCTGCCGCGGCCATTTCCATCTTTTTGCTGTCCATGGCCGGCATCCCGCCGACCGCCGGTTTCATGGGGAAACTGTACATCATCACCAGCGCCATCAATGCGGGCGAAATAACCCTGGCCGTGCTCGGCATTGTCAGCAGCATCATTTCCATGTGGTATTACCTGCGCCTGATCATTACCATGTACTTTCACGAGGCCGAGGAACAGTTCGACGAACCGGAGATCGCCTCCTGGGCGCCGGCCTGCACCTTTGTCCTGGTGCTTTGTGTATTCGCCATCAGCCT
>WQUH01000159.1 GCA_009782165.1 Pseudomonadota bacterium
GTC
Source organism: Pseudomonadota bacterium (assembly GCA_009782165.1). GTDB lineage: Bacteria > Desulfobacterota > Desulfobulbia > Desulfobulbales > Desulfobulbaceae > Desulfobulbus. Next base: position 4 of record WQUH01000159.1, read on the forward strand.
GGCACGGCCGCGTGGTAGACCGCCGGATTTTTGATCAGATCCCATCCCTGATAATCGGCCGCTGATCCGGGGTTGGTGAGCATCAGCGAAATCGCCTTGGCGATATCCATGGTCGCGCCGCCGCCGATGCCGATGATGCCGTCCGGCTGACGCGGATTGGCGGCCCGGATCTGGGCGACCAGTTGGTCGATGTAGCCGGTCTTGGGTTCATCGTCCACATTGACCGGCAGCAGCATGTCGCCGGTCTCCAACGGCAGGCGGCCTTCGAGCGGCCGGCCCCTGAACACGTCATCGAGGACGAACACCATAAAGGCATCGGCCGCCGCGCGTCTGGGTTTGAGGATATCGCCCAGTTGATTGAAACAACCTCGGCCAAAAACAATATTGGGGACTATCTTGAAATTTCTGTACATTGGATGCCTCGGTGGAAGAAAACGGGTTGGCTGGCAGGATGGTCAGGAAGGTTGCCGCCATGCCGGGAAAATGCATGTGTACTTCGTACCAAATGGCGGTCCAAATCTCAAGAATGATGTCGGTGTCCGGCAGGATCGTCCACCCGGCCGCGCCGGCTCTGGGGAGAGCGGCGCCGGGAATCGGGGCGTCGACCGGAGAGCCGGATGCCGACAGGCCGCCCCCGCATCCAGTTGGCGTCCGTTGATTTTCAGAACGAACACCGCGTAGTCAGAATAGTGTTGACGGTCGTATTCGATTAAGCATATATCGTGCAATCAACAAACCGACATCACTTCCTTCCTTTTCATTACTCATCCTTATGAAAGACGCACAATCCCGCTCCAATATCGCCAAATTCTCGCGGACCTTCACCAGCGTGCTGGCTGCGCTGACCGCCATTCTTGTTCTGTCGTCCGTGCCGGCGGCAGCCGCGCCAAACAGCGGGTCGGACAAGGCCGATGCCAAGGAAACCAAACCGCAAAACATCTTCGAAAAAAACAACATCAAGCTCGTGGAAGGCCCCGCGCAGGTGAAGCTCGGCCGCCATGCCGAACTCGATCTGCCGGCAAATTTCGCCTTTGTCGGCGGGGATTCCCTGAAAAAATACTACGATCTGACCCAGAACCCTTACTCGGGCAATGAAATCGGCGTGGTCCTTTCCAGTGACGGCTGGCAGATTTTTTTTGATTACGCGGACTCGGGCCATATCGACGATTCCGACCGCACGGAGCTCGACGCGGACGCGCTCTACAAGCAGATGGAAGAAGGCCAGGCAATCGGCAACCAGGAGCGCAAAAAAAAGGGATGGGACGAGTTGGCGCTCAAGGGCTGGACAGCCAAGCCCCACTACGACGAAAAAACCAACAACCTGACCTGGGCCTTCCGCATGGCCTCGTCGAGGGACAACTACAAGGAGACGTTCATCAACCAGAACATCCGGCTGCTCGGGCGCACGGGCTACGTGAGCGCAATCGTGGTCGGCGATGACAGCGCCGATTACGCGAAAACCGAGGCAGCGGCCAACGCGCTGCTGAAGAACTTCCGTTTCACCCAGGGCCAGACCTACGCTGAGTTCCGCAGCGGCGACAAAGTCGCCAAATACGGCCTGGCGGCGCTGGTGCTCGGCGGCGCCGGCGCTGTCGCGGCCAAGACCGGCTTTTTCGCGAAATTCGCCAAGTTTATCATGCTGGGCGTCGCCGCGGTCGGCGCCTGGTTCTTGGCCATGTTCAAAAAGCTGTTCAGCAGGAAAAACCGGGGCGACCGCTTCGACGACAATTCCAATTCATGACCCAATGGTGGCCGCTCATAGCCGCGTTCTGGGCGGTGCTGCTCATTGATTGCGTTACCATATTTTCGGCCCGCTGGCGGCGGGTGCTCGTAACGGGCGCATGGGGCCGCATCCCGCGCCGCCCGCCCGCCCCTTTCCGCGCGTGCGCCGGAATGCAGTGCGGCCGCGTCGTTTTCGCGCCGCCGCTGCCCGTGGCATGGCAGGCGTATACCGACAATCTTCCGGTTGCATTTTCGCCCGAGGGCATCTGCAACCTCACCACCGGCGCCATCGGCAGCGAGCCTGCGGCGTTGCGGGCAGTACAAAGCTGGCGGTGGGAGGACATCAGGTCCGTTGAAAAAAAAGGCGGGCGGCTTTGGGTGAACGAACAGGACTTCTGCGCGGTCACGGTCTATGCGGACGCGGCGGAACTGTGGGCCCTGGCGCAACGCTGCGCAACCCTTGCGCCCGACGAACGCGAGCCTCTCCTCGGGCGGGTTGTGGCCGGCTGGTTCAGGCCATCGCGCCTGCGCCGCGCCCTCGCGCGCGTCCAGGCGCGCACGGCGGCATTGGCCTTTTTTGCCTCGACAAACGCGGCCATCGCGCTGGCGGTGTCGATCTGTCTTGTGGCGGATGTGCCGGGCATGGCCTGGGATCATCGGACATACTCCCTTGTGACGTGGGTTCTGCCGATGCTTGGCCTGTATGCGGCGGGCGCGCATGTCGCGGCGCTGGTCTCGGGCTGGCGGGCGCACCGGCGACTGCTGCCCGGGCGCGAACACACCGCGCACCGGATCAACATGCTGCTGGCCGCGGCGTTTGTGCCGCCGCAGGTTTTCCGGCTGCGGGCGCAGGTGACAGCGGCGGCGCTGCCGGCGCTGCATCCGCTGGCGTGGCTGGCGACGGTCGCGGATGCGGGGGCCTTGCGCCAAGGGGCGGCGCGTGTGCTGCGCGACCTGCGCTGGCCGCTTGCGACCGTGGACGATCCCGATCCGCACCTCACCGCCCGCATCGCCTCGTGGATGCGGACGCGAGTGATGGCCGAGGCGGAACGCCTGCTGGCGCTGCGCGGGGTGAGCGCCGACGAACTGCTGGCCGCACCGGAACCGGACAGTCCGGAAAGCCGGAGCTATTGCCCGCGTTGCCGCGACCAATTCACCAAGCCTGCCGGCCTTTGTCCCTGCGGGACGCCGCTGGCGGCGTTAGGGAAACGTGCTAACCATCTGAAAACCTGAAACGAAACACACGCAGCGCATGGATTTTTCCTCTGAACACATCGTCCGCGGCATCACCGGAGTGATCGTCGTGATCATCAGCCTCTCGTTTCACGAATGGGGCCACGCCGTCATGGCGGACACCTTCGGAGACGACACGCCCCGGCGCATGGGCCGCGTCACCTTCAATCCCGCCGCCCACATCGACCCGTTCGGCACGCTGCTCCTGCCGCTGCTCTCGGTCTTCATCCAGTTTCCCATCATCGGCTGGGCCAAGCCGGTTTTTATCAATCCTGCCAACCTGCCTCAAACCACGCAACGCGCATGGGTGACAATCGCCGGACCCGGCATGAACCTGCTCCTCGCCGTCATTGCCGCCATCGCCCTGGGCTTGCTGTCGCTCTCGGGCATGCCCGTCGCCGCGCATTATGCGTCGCTGTTCATGCTGATCAACGTCAACCTCATGATGTTTAATCTGCTGCCCGTGCCGCCGCTCGACGGTTCGAAGTTCCTCATGTACTGGTTCGGCATGAGCGAGCGCGCCTACGCGGAGTTCGCCCGCTTCGGGTGGATCATCCTGATGGTGCTCATCAACATTCCCCAGACCCGGAAACTCTTCATGCTCATGCTCGCCTGGGCGTGCGAACCGTTTTTGACCATCGCCGCCATTGTCAGCGAACTGTAATTTCGTTTTTACTTCAAAACTCAATGAGTATCGCGGCAGCGATGCGCCATGGCGTTCCAGCGCCGGTTGGTCGAGCCAACTTGCTGCCGGTTTATCAACGGGCACGGCACGCCGTGCCCCTACGGCTCTCATACCTGCGTTGGTAATCCGTGGCGGCAGGGCGGAAAAAGCAGTGATGCAATCGGTGTCGCTTTGGCAATGGATGGATTCCGCGCGGAGCGCAGCGGTGGCGCGGAATGACGAGGGGGTTGGTGGTGAACCGCGGGCGAACCCCGACAAGAGAGCTACCCCTCACCGTTGGGGTTCGCGTTGGCAGGATCGTCCATCCGGCTGCGGCAGGCGCCAACCGCAAACCGCAGCCTCAGATGAATTTCTCCTGTTCGATCCAGGCGCGGGTGCCCAGCGAGGCACAGGACAGGCTGGCCACCTCGCTGGCGCGTTCGAGGCTGAGGAGAAAATCGTTTTCCAGGATGTAGTGACAGAAAGCGCCATGAAAGATGTCGCCGGCGCCCAGGGTGTCCATGACCTTGACCTGCATCACCGGCACCTCGTGCAGAACGCCGCCGGTGTGCGCGAGGATCGGATCGCCGTCCCTGGTGATGGCGATATGCCTGATGCCGTAGCCGCGCAGCGTGGCCATGATGCTCTCGGTATCGGTGCAGCCCGGCGGACAGAACGCGGCGGAGCAGATGGCGTAATCGACCAGCGGCAGCAGGGTTTCCATCCCTTCTTTCCAACTGCCCGCGTCAAGAACCACCGGAATGCGGATCGGCTTGGCCCAGGTGGCCAACTGGACCGCCTGCGGCAGATAGAAGCCGTCGAGCATGAGGATGTCGGCGTACTCCAGGGTGGTTTCGTTGATGCAGTCGCGGCGGAGCTGGCGGAG
>WQUH01000160.1 GCA_009782165.1 Pseudomonadota bacterium
CTGCGCACTCGGACAGCGTGTGCCGCTTCTCCGCCGCCTTGGCTGCGCGGCTCAGCCGCTCCCGATGGGGAACTACCGCCCAAACGCCGTCATTGCGAGGCACAACGTGCCGAAGCAATCCAGAAAAACAGCAGGCTGGCGTGTCCAGCCGGCGACAAGTTGTAAACTGGCGGTACGCCGCCAAGGAGCGGCGCGGGCGGCCGCCGCTGGCCGAAGGAGCGGTCCTTGTCGTGGACAAATGGCTGTTGATCAGGTATATGTTGTACGGTTCAAATCCATGTTCTGAATATATGTTCAGTTGATTGCTCATCGAGCGCAGACGCTGCGACCTCATACCCATAGAATGAAATTGTTCGCCATCCGATCGCTCCTGTTCTGCTGCCTGCTGCTGGCATTCCGCCCCGGACTGCCGATGGCCGCCGCGGAAGAGACGCCCGAGGTCAAAAACATCATCGTCACCACCTCGGACACCGACCTCTTGCTGTTTGCCACGGTGAAGAACGGTTTTACCCAGACGATGCTCGACGAGGTGCATGCGGGCGGCACGGTGGTGTTCACCTACCACATGGAACTGATGAAGACCGACGGCAAATGGTTCAACACCACCCTGGTCGAATCGGCAGTCACCCATACCCTGGCGTTCGATGCGGCCAGCAAAACATACAAGGTCGTCCTTTCCGAACAGGGCGACAAGGCTGTGACCACCGCCGACCTGGACCACGCCAAGCAACTGATGGCTGAACTCAACAGCGTCAAGATCATTGCGCTCGCCCAGCTTGTGCCTGATACGCCCTATGCCATTCGTTTCAAGGTGACCTTGAAAAAAGGCTCGCTGCCGCTTGGCATGCACCGCCTGGTTCCCTTCGCGCTCTGGGATTTTGAAACCGACTGGCGCACCATCGAGTTCAGGTACTGACCCCCTCCCCTTCCCGGCCACCGATGCTCACCGCGGAACAGAGAAAAAAGAAGCAGCGGCTGGTTCGTCTGGTCATCGTTTTCTGTCTCCTGCTCATCCCGGTGCTGGGCTATGTCCAGCGCGGCCTGCTCAGCGGCGATTTTCATCTGCCCATCTCCAGCACCATCCTGATCTTCGCCCTGATCAACATCAACGGCCTGCTGTTGCTCCTCATGCTGTATCTGGTGCTGCGCAACCTGGTCGAGCTGATCTTCGAACGCAATCAGAAGATCCTCGGGTTCCGGCTGCGGACCCGGCTGGTGATCTGTTTCATTTCGCTCTCGCTGATTTCCACCGCCATCCTCTTCTTCGCGGCCCTGCGTTTCATCTCCACCTCCATGGACTACTGGTTCAACGCCCAGGTGGAAGATTCGCTCCAATCCTCGCTCAAGCTGGCGCAGGACACCCTGCACGACAGCGGCCAGCAGGCTGAATACGCGGGCCGCCAGCTTGCCCTGTTCCTGGAGAGCGGCGCCCTGGATCTGTCCGATACCAAGGCCCTGGAACGCTTTTTCTTCACCACGCTCGACATCAATCTGCCTGGAGCCCCGGATGCCATCCTCCTGCTCGACGGCGACCGGAAGCCGCTCATCTCGGTGACAGGGCCGCGTCTCCAGAGCATGACCCCTCCCCTGCCGCCCTCGGAGGCCCTGCGCCTGACCGCCGCCTTCGACCGTACCGAAATGGTCACCCAGAAAACCGCCCTGGGCGAGCTGATCGAGGCGATCGTGCCGGTGGAAGTCAAGCTCGAGACCCCGCAAACCTGGCTGCTCGTCACCACCATCCTGATCCCCGCGACCCGGCTCGAAGCCATGCAGTCCATTTCCGGGGGCATCACCGGCTATCAGCAGTTGGTCATGCTCAAGGCGCCGATCAAATTCAGCCTCATCATCATGCTGTTGATCATCACCCTGCTGGTGCTGTTCGGGGCGATCTGGTTCGGCTTCTACATCGCCCGCAGCCTGACCGGACCGATCAACAAGCTGGCCGAGGCGACCAGGCGGGTGGCCGACGGCGACATGGATTTCATCGTCGAGAAGGAGGCGGACGACGAGATGGGCATGCTGGTCGACTCCTTCAACTCCATGACCGCGGAGATCCTGGCCTCGAACCGGCAGTTGGCCCAGACCCACAAGGCCCTGCGGGACAGCAACGAGGTGTCGGAACAACGCCGCCGCTACCTGGAAACCATCCTCGAAAATGTGGCGGCCGGGGTCATCGCCCTGGACGAGAACAACAAGATCACCACCATCAACCGCTTTGCCGAGGAATTGCTGGCGATCGAGCCCGCCGCCTTCCTGGGCCGGGACTTTCACGACGCCCTGCCCAGGCAGCATGTGCTGATCGTCGAAAGTTTCATCAGGGAACTGCTGACCAGCGGCAAGGCGACGATCGAGCGGCATCTGCGCATCACCATCCGTCCGGGGGAGACCCTGTCGCTCCAGATCAATCTGACCCGGATGATGGACGACCGCCGACAGCACATCGGCTTTGTCATCGTCTTCGACAACCTGACCAACCTGGAAAAGGCGCAGCGGCTCGCCGCCTGGCAGGAAGTGGCCCGCCGGATCGCCCACGAGATCAAAAACCCCCTGACCCCGATCCAACTCTCGGCCCAACGGCTGCGCAAACGCTACCTGGACAGCATCGGCGACAACCGGGACATCTTCGACCAGTGCACCGCCACCATCGTCAATCAGGTCGACGAGATCAAAAAACTGGTGAGCGAGTTTTCCGACTTCGCCCGCATGCCGAAACTGCGCAAGGAGCGGAAAGATTTAGGGCAACTGATCCAGGGGGTGGCGGTCCTGTACCAGGAGGCGCACCGGCACCTGACCATTGACTGCCGGATCGACCCGGCGACACCCGCATTTCTGTTCGATGGCGTGCAGATCAAGCGGGTGCTGATCAACCTGCTCGACAACGCGGTTTCCGTCCTGGGCGATGGCGGCGCCATCGTGATTACGCTCGAATACAACCGCAGCGCCGGCCGGGTCCGGATGCTGGTGGCCGACGATGGGCCGGGGATTCCCGACGAGGTCAAGGCGCGCCTCTTTGAGCCCTATTTTTCCACCCGCAAATCAGGCACCGGTCTTGGCCTGGCCATTGCCCACACCATCGTCAGCGAACACGGCGGCACGATCCGGGCCGCCGACAACTCCCCAGCCGGCGCGGTCTTTGCGGTTGAGCTGCCGCTGGATACCTGATATGATGCCGCCATCGCCCGGCTGAGCCAACTCCCGCAAACCTCCACTGCTCAGCCCCATAATTTTTCCGCCGCCAATCGCATGCCCGACACCATCCTGATCATCGACGACGAGGCAGCTATCCGCGACAGCCTCGCGGGCATTCTGGCCGACGAGGGTTTCACCCCCCTGACCGCGGCAAGCGCCGAAGAGGGCATGCAGGTGCTGGACGAAAAGGATGTCCACCTGGTTTTGCTCGACATCTGGATGCCGGGCATGGATGGCCTGGAGGCCCTGAAACTGATCAAGCAGCGGTTTTTCCTGCCGGTGGTCATGATCTCGGGCCACGGCACCATCGAAACCGCCGTGCAGGCCACCCGCAACGGCGCCTTCGATTTCATCGAAAAACCGCTCTCGTACGACAAAATCATCCTCTCGGTCAAAAAGGGACTGCAACTGGCGCAACTGGAGCGGGAAAACCGGTTGCTGCGGGAGAGCGGGCCGGCGCCGGTCAACATCACCGGCGAAAGCCCGGTGGCGATGCAACTGCGCCAGCAGATCGAACGGGTGGCGCCCACCGACGCCTGGGTGCTGATCCGGGGCGGCCACGGCACCGGCAAGGAGCTGGTCGCCCAGACCATCCACCGCCTGTCCCGCCGGGCGCGGTACCCGATGGTGGCGGTCAACTGCGCCGCCATTCCCGAGGAGCTGATCGAATCCGAACTGTTCGGCCACGTCAAGGGCGCCTTCACCGGGGCAACGGAGAACAAGAAGGGCAAATTCGACCAGGCCAACGGTTCGACCCTGTTCCTCGACGAGATCGGCGACATGAGCGCACGAAGCCAGGCCAAGGTGCTCCGCATTCTGCAGGAACAGAAATTCGAGCGGGTCGGCGGTTCGCGCACCATCGAGATCGATGTCCGGGTTCTGGCGGCAACCAACAAAAATCTGGAAGAGGAGATCGAAAAAGGCGCCTTCCGGGCCGACCTCTTCTACCGGCTCAACGTGGTGCCCATCATGGTGCCCGACCTGGTGAACCGGCGCGAGGACATCCCCCTGCTGGTCGCCGATTTCATCCATCAGTTCGACCGCAAGGGCATCGGCGGCAAACAGTTCTCCGCCGCGGCCCTGCACCTGCTCCAGCGCCACGCCTGGCCGGGCAATGTGCGCGAACTGCGCAACCTGGTGGAACGACTGGTGATCATGACGCCGGGCAACGAAATCGGGGCCGACGACGTGGCCCTGATCCTCGGCAACGCGCCTCTGCTGCGGCCGCCGGCCCAAATTGGGGGCCAGGCCTATCGCCATCTTGACTACAAGGAGGCCAGACGCTGCTTCGAGACCGAATATCTGCTGGCCAA
>WQUH01000161.1 GCA_009782165.1 Pseudomonadota bacterium
GCATGCACGGGAATGTGCCTTGCTCAAAACGGCGTCGCCGATTGTTGACGCTTCTCCTGCCGGCGCATGCCGGACAGATGTCACTGTTGCGCGGGTATCCGGTCCCCGGTCAGGCGCGCTGCCGCGCCTGCCGGTCAGCTTCTTCCGCTTCCGCAGCCACGTCCTCGGGCACGATCTTCCAGCCGCCGATTATGGCCGAGATATAGGCACGGCGGGCGATATAATCATGATAGAGGACGATGTACACATGCACGATGGTAAACAAGATAAAGAACCATGTCAGCAGGTGATGGACAATGCGGGCATTCATTTCGCCGCCCAGCATCGGCACGATCCATGAAAACATAGGGACCAGCACCGATGTTGTGCTCGTTTGCGCATAGAGGCCGAAACCGGTGAAGCATTGCAGCAGAACCCCCAGAAAGAGCACAAAATAGGATACGGAGGCCACGGTGTTGTGGCCGATGATGCGCTCGGGTTCGTTGTCAACCATCAACAGGTCGGTTTTGACGACATGCCAGAACTCCTTCCATTGGGCTATTCTGAGCGGAACATAATTGTTCCACTTCGCAAACTTGTTGCCGACGAAGGCCCAGTAGAGGCGGAAGATGAAATTGAACAGAAAAACAAACGCGGTGGCGAAATGGATAAAACGCACGATGCCGAACCAGTACGTGAAATTCGCTTCCGTATGGCTCATGAGGCCCGGCGGGTAGGCAATGATAAATCCCGTGACGCAGAGCACCAGGATACTCAGCGCGTTGACCCAGTGAAAGACGCGCACGGGCAACTCCCAGACATAGACTTGGCGCAGATTCTTTTTGCGGCTTTTCATGGCGTCAATTCGTTAGAAGGTTTCAAGTTGATGGACATACTTGCCGTCGCCGTCATACAGGTGGATGGCGCAGGCAAGGCAGGGGTCGAAGGAGTGGATGGTGCGGATGATCTCCAACGGCTTGTCCGGGTCATGCACAGGGGTGCCGACCAGCGCCGCCTCATAGGCGGAAAGGGCGCCCTTTTTGTCGCGTGGCGAGGCGTTCCAGGTGGTAGGCACGACCATCTGGTAGTTTTTCACCTTGTTGTTCTCCATGACGATGTAGTGCGCCAGCGCGCCGCGGGGGGCTTCGGTCAGGCCAACGCCTTTCGCCTGCGCGGGCCAGCGTTTCTCATCCCAGGCCTCCTGGGCGACCATCCGGGTAGACCTGGCGATGTTGGCAACAAGGCCGTCATAGAACTCGAGTGCCCAGTCGCAGATCAGTTTGGTCTCAAGACCGCGGGCGGCGGTTCTGCCGAGGGTGGAGAAGAGCGCGGTGGCCGGCAGCTTGAGGGCTTCGAGCGTGTCGTTGATGAGCTTTTTCTGCGGCTCGGCGCCGGCGGCGTAGGCTACGAGCATACGTGCCAGCGGACCGACTTCCATCGGGTGGTCTTTCCAGCGCGGGGTCTTGACCCAACTGTATTTTGCCTTGGTGTCCAGGTGCTCGTAGGGCGGACGCGGACCGGTGTAGTTGAGGTTGGTTTCGCCGCTGTAGGGGTGCAGTCCGGCATCGTCGCCCGCACCGTATTTGTACCAGGAGTGGGTGATGTATTCCTTGATTTCGTCGGGCGAATTGGCATCGACGGGGTGGACCTTGGAGAGGTCGCGGTTGAGCACGACGCCGCGCGGCATTTTGAAGCTGTCCGGCGTGCCGTAGCCGACGTTGGGGAAATCGCCATAGGAGAGGTAGTTGACCACGCCGCCGCCGATTTTGCCCCATTCGTCTTTGTAGACGCCGGCAATCATGAGCAGGTCGGGGATGTAGACCTGGTTGACGAAGTTGCGGCCATCCTCGAGGAGCCTGCGGACGTAGGCGAGGCGTTCGGCGTTGATGGCATTGGCTTCGTTGGGGTTGATGTTGCAGGGCACGCCGCCGACCAGGTAGTTGGGGTGCGGGTTTTTGCCGCCGAAAATGGCATGAATCTTGACCATTTCCTTTTGCCATTGCAGCGCTTCGAGATAATGCGCGACAGCGACAAGATTCTGCTCGGGGCTCAACTTGTAGGCCGGATGCCCCCAGTAGCCGTTGGCGAAGATGCCCAGTTGGCCGCTGGCAACGAATTTTTTGAGTCTGTCTTGCAGGTCGCGGAAATAGCCGACCGAGCTTTTCGGCCAGGCCGAGAGCTGCTGCGCGGCGGCGGAGGCGGCCACCGGGTCGGCGCTGAGGGCCGAGACGACATCCACCCAGTCAAGCGCATGCAGGTGATAAAAATGCACCACATGGTCCTGGATGTAACCCGCGGCAAGCATGATGTTGCGGATGAATTCCGCGTTGCGCGGGATGGTGATCTTCAGGGCGTTTTCGACGGCGCGCACCGAGGTGAGCGAATGCGTCCCGGTGCATACGCCGCACAGACGCCCGACGAAAGCCCAGACGTCGCGGGGGTCGCGGTCTTTGACGATGGTTTCGATACCGCGCACCATCGTACCGGCACTGAAGGCGTCTTTAATGACGCCGTTTTCGATTTCCGCCTCGATTCTGAGGTGTCCTTCAATCCGGGTGATTGGGTCGACTACGATTCTCTTGGACATGGTATATGTAATTTTAGGTTGAGGTTGGCTGTTGCGAGCAACTATTTATTGTCTTCCGATTTGGGCAGGTCATGCACGTTGCGGATTTCCCGCGACTTGCGGATGTTGGTGCCGATGGCGTGGACTGCGACGCCGGCGACCGTGACCGCGCCGAGGGCGAGGCCGACTTTATCCGCCGTGGACTCGATGCCGAAGCCTTCCACGGTGGCATCGCGGGTGTAGAACGAGCCTTTATCCCAGAAGTCGGCTTCGCTGCATCCGAGGCAGGGATGGCCGCTTTGGATCGGGTAGCTGGTGCCGCCGTTCCATTTGATGATACCGCAGGAATTGTAGGTGCTCGGGCCCTTGCAGCCGACTTTGTACAGACAGTAGCCGCGCTTGGCATTTTCGTCGTCGAAGGTCTCGACAAACAGACCGGCGTCGAAGTTGGCGCGACGGTAGCAGGTGTCGTGGACGCGGCGCGAGTAGAAGGCCTTCGGGCGGTTCATCGCATCGAGCTGCGGGATCTGGCCGAAGGTGAGCACATGCACCACGACGCCAGCCATAACCTCGGCGATGGGCGGACAGCCCGGCACGTTGATCAGCGGCTTGCCGCCGATGAAGCGTTGGATGCCGACAGCGCCGGTGGGGTTGGGCCGGGCGGCCTGCACGCAACCGGAATAGGCGCAGGTGCCCCAGGCGACGACCGCCTTGGCGTTTTTGGCTGTTTCTTCGAGGATCTGCCGCGCGCTTTTGCCGCCGATGCAGCAATAGGCGTCGTCTTTCGTCGGCACCGAGCCTTCAACCGTGAGGATGTATCCGCCAGGATACTTCTTCATGGTGTCTTCCAGGCATTGCTCGGCCTGGTGGCCGGAGGCGGCCATCAGCGTCTCGGTGTAGTCGAGCGAAATGTGGTCGAAGAGCAGGGTCTCGACAATCGGGTGGTCGACGCGGATGAACGACTCGCTGCAACAGGTGCACTCCTGCAAGTGCAGCCAGATGATCGGCAGGCGACTCTTCGTTTCCAGCGCTTTGACAATTTGGGGGACGGCGGTGGTTTCCAAACCCATCGCCGCGGCCATCACCGAGCAGAATTTGATGAACTCGCGGCGGGAAACGCCTTTCTGACGGCATTCTTCATAGATCGTGGGAGCAGTTTTTGATTTGGCCATGGCAGTGATGATGTTAGTGGTTGTGATTGAGGTTGGAATGTTGCCTACAAAACCCCGTCCTATTGGCGGATTGATAAACACATGGGAGGATGCGGTTCGCCGTTGAGCATATCGGCGATCCTGAAATGCTATATGGAGTTTGCGCGCAACCCGGCGGTTGCAGTACGGCCCGCGCCCTTTTGCTCAACGCGGCATGTTTGTCGGCGGGAGAGATGGTGATGACGGCCAACGCCTTTCCGGCCAGAGCCCCTGGCAGAACAGTCAACGGAACGCCTTCGTTGGCGGGATGAAGTGGATCGATGCCAAGCAAATAGGAGGTGGCGGCGAGGCTTCGCGCCTGCGCCCTGAGCTTGTGGTCATCGAGTTTGTTCATGTTCGATGGAACGCGCAATGGATTTCGAACCCGGTAAGCGTTTGCCCTGCTGTATCCGTACCCGTACCAACTCGCGATATTCCTTAGCCGCGGGCGCTTCAGCAGAGTCGCCCAAGGCTGCATCCATCCATTGCTCACATGGTTTCCAGACAATCCCGCCAAAATCAGCCCTTGCCGTTTTCAGAGGCGGAACACCCTGATCTATGTTCACAATTTCTTGGAATTACCAGGCTCATTGTTCAGAAAGCGTGAGAGAACCAATGTGTGAGCCTGTGCAATGAGTTGCATACTCGTTTGTCTCGCAAAAATTTGCAACAGTTTTTTTCAACAGCATAAACAATTTCTTTTGCGTATCACCACTGAGCCGGTGCATGCTGGCTTCTTCGGATTTCGCTGTC
>WQUH01000162.1 GCA_009782165.1 Pseudomonadota bacterium
TCGGCGGCAACAAGATGTGGTATGGCACCATTGCCATTATTTTCCCGCTGGTCAAGGATATGGGAATCGACGGCGAGATCTTCCACGATTTCGGCAACGTGTACGATATTGACGAGAGTTGGGATCTCGGCACCTACAAAAAGACGGCCGGGGTCGGCATTTCCTGGGCCTCGCCGATGGGGCCGCTCAAACTGGCCTGGGGCTTCAACCTTGACCGCAAGCCGGGCGAAGACAGTTCCAACTGGGACTTCAGCATGGGCGGAACGTTCTAAGCCGCTTTTCGCTTAACCTGTATCGAGTCTCGTCCGCATGCAGTCGGTCCTCGCGCGGCTGCGTGAGCGCAGTTCGCCTTGTGATATCTTTGGTCTCCACGGCGCCTCCGCCGCCCTGTTGCTCAGCAGGGCGGCGGTTTTTCTTCAAGGCGACGTCTGCTGTCTGTTGCCCGCCGACGATCTGCTCGAACCTTTTGCCCAGGACATCTCTTTTTTTTCCACTGTTCGGGTGGTTCTGTACCCGAGCTATGAAATTCCCCCCTATGCCCCGCTGTCGCCGGACCCGGCCACGGTGTGCGCGCGCCTGGCGACCCTGTATCAACTGCAGGAAACACATGCAGAACCCCGCATTGTCCTGACCTCGGCGGAAGCCGTGCTCCGGCGGGTGCTCCCCGCCAAGGCCCTGAACGATCACTGCGAACTGGTCATCGCCGGCGAGGAGACCGATCGGGATGCTCTGGTCGCCTCGCTGGTCGCCTCGGGATACCAGATGTGCGAGCTGGTCCGGCAGGAGGGCGATCTGTCCTTGCGCGGCGGCATTGTCGATGTCTATCCCCCCGCCCTGGACACGGCCGCCGCTGGCCCGCTCCGGCTCGATTTCTACGGCGATACCCTGGAATCGATCCGGGTCTTTGACCCGCTCAGTCAGCGATCCCGGCACGAGGTCCGGGAAGCGGTGCTGGCGCCGGCCTCGGATCTGCTCTTGCCGCAACCGGGCGAACGGAGCGCGCTGCTGGCGGCGCTCGACAGTACGGCGGACCAGCAGAACTGGCCGACCCGCGCCTTGCTGCCCATCCGCGAGCGGTTCGCCACAGGGCAGCGGTATCCGGGCATGGAATGCATGCTGCCGCTGCTGTACGGCGGGCAAGCGGGCCTGCAGACCCTGTTCGACTATCTGCCGGCCGCCGCTCCGCTGATGATCTACGATCCCGTGGCCGTGCGGCAACGGATGCGGCTGGTGCGCGACCGCATCGAGGCCAATCACCACGAGGCCCTCGACCGCCGGCAGGCCGTGCTGCCGCCCGCGGATCTGTTCGTGACCGAGCCGGAGTGGGAACAGATCTGCCAGAGCCGGTTGGCGGCGCGCTTTTCTTTCCTGCCCGATCCCGACCATTGTGGCCCGTCGCTGCGGCTTGCCACGGGCGACCATAGCCTGCTTGCCCAGGAAATCGAGCTACAGCGCAAAAAACGGGGGCTGCTGGCGCCGCTGGTCGATCGTCTCCACCTGTGGCAACAGGAACAGGACCGGATCGTGCTGGCATGCAGGTCGGCGCGGCAGGCGCGGCACCTGCTGGACATCCTGGCCAACTACCAGATCAGGGCCCAGATGGCCCCGCTGCCGTTCGATGCGGCGGCGCCGCTCGAACCGGGCTCGATCGTCTGCTGCGAACAGCCCCTGTCCAGGGGGTTCGACCTGCAGGATGAGCACATGCATTTCCTCTCGGCCACGGAACTGTTCGGCGACAAGCGGCTCCAGCCCGGCCGCGGCAGGAAGAGGAAGGACGAGGAAGGCGAGCCCATCCAGGTTGAGCAACTCAGCCAGGGCGACATCGTCGTACACCGCGACCACGGCATCGGCGTGTTCCAGGGCCTGGTCAACATGGAGTTTTCAGGCCAGCGGGGCGATTTCATGCAGCTTGCCTTCCGGGATGACGATAAACTGTACGTCCCCGTGGATCGGCTGCACTGGGTGAGCCGCTATCAGGGCCTGACCGATCAGGAACCCAAGCTCGACAGCCTCGGCTCCCAGCGCTGGCAGACCGCCAAAAAGAAGGTGACCGAGGCGGTGTGGAAGATTGCCCAGGAACTGCTGGACATCTACGCCCGCCGGGCCATGCGCCAGGGGCATCGCTTTACCCCGCCGGGCAACCTGTTCCAGCAACTCGAAGAATCCTTTCCCTACGATGAAACCGCGGGCCAGCTCAAGGCCATCGACAAGGTGATCGACGACCTGACCCGCGATCAGCCCATGGACCGCCTGGTGTGCGGCGATGTCGGCTACGGCAAGACCGAGGTGGCCGCCAGGGCGGCCTTCAAGGTGATCGAAGACGGGTATCAGGTGGCGATTCTGGTGCCGACCACCGTGCTGGCCGAACAGCACGCCGCCACCTTCCGGGAGCGCTTCGCCTCCTTTCCGGTGGAGATCGCCTGCCTCAACCGGCTGCGCACCGGCAAGCAACAGAAGGAGATCGCAGCCAAGCTGGCGGGCGGTTCCATCGATCTGGTGGTGGGGACGCACCGGCTCCTCTCCCAGGACATCCAGTTCAAGAAATTAGGGCTCCTGGTCGTTGACGAGGAACACTGTTTCGGCGTGGCCCACAAGGAGAAAATCAAAAAAATCAAGGCAACGGTGGATGTGCTCACCCTGACCGCCACGCCGATCCCGCGGACCCTGCAAATGTCGCTGCTGGGCATCCGCGATCTTTCCGTCATTGCCACGCCGCCCCAGCTACGGCGTTCGGTCAAGACCTTCCTGGCCAAGTACGACCCGCTGGTGATCCGCGAAGCGGTGAGCAGGGAGATGGAACGGGGGGGCCAGCTCTTTTTTGTCCACAACCGCGTCCAATCGATCCACCGCATGGCCGAGACCGTGGCCGCCCTCGTTCCCCAGGCGCGGATCGGCGTGGCCCACGGCCAGATGCCGGGGCCGCAACTGGAAGACATCATGGTGCGGTTCATCAACCATGAGATCGATATCCTGGTCTGCACCACCATCATCGAGTCGGGGCTGGACATCCCCAACGCCAACACGATCATCATCAACCGCGCCGACCATCTCGGGCTGGCCGACATCTATCAACTGCGCGGCCGGGTCGGCCGCTCCTCGCGCCAGGCGTATGCCTACCTGCTGGTGGCCTCCCTCGACCACCTCACCGGGGATGCCCAGCAGCGGCTGCGCACCCTGATGGACTGCTCGGATCTGGGCGGCGGCTTCAAGCTGGCCATGAACGACCTGCAGATCCGGGGCGGCGGCAACCTGCTCGGGGTGTCGCAGTCCGGGCATATCGCCGCGGTCGGCTATGATCTGTACCTGGAGCTGCTGCAGGCCACAGTGGCCGATCTGAAAAGCAAGGCGCTGACAGCCGGGGAGAACACGCTGCCGAAGGACGAGCTCGATCCGGAGATCAAACTCAAGGTGGCGGCCTTCCTGCCGGATGGGTACATCCAGGATGCCAGCCAGCGCTACCACGCCTACCGCCGGCTGGCCATGGCGGGCTGCGGGTCGGAGGAGGAACTGGGAGATTTGCGCGATGAGCTGGTTGACCGGTATGGCCCCTTGCCGCCCGAGGCCGTGAACCTGGTCGCGATCATCGGCCTCAAGCAGCGGTTGCGGGCGCTCGGCATCACCCGGCTCGAGCAGGGCTCCAATGCCCTGGTCTATTCCTTTGTCCCTGTCCCCCCCTTCGACCCATCGCGGATCGTGGGGCTGCTGCAACAGAAACCGGCGAAGAAGTCAGCCATCCGCCTGACGCCTGACCAGCGGCTGGTCGTGCCCTTCACCCCGCAGGACACGGTCTTTGCCTGCATCCAGACAACGCTGGCCGCCCTGGCCGGCTGACCTGATGTCCGCCGGCAGGGCCAGGCCAGGCCATCAAGGCCATCCCGTTCGATCCAACCTGACGAATCCGGGTCAGGCGACCTGCTCGTATATCTTTTGCTTGGCCCCGCAGATCGGGCATTTTTCCGGCGCCGCTCCCAACTCGATGTGGCCGCACACCGGGCAGAGATACAATGCGCTGACATCCAGATCCACCCCTTTTTTCACCGCCTCCAGGGCCTTGGCATAGAGCTGGGCATGGACGGCCTCCGCATCGAGGGCGAACTTGAACATGGTTTTCGCCTTGTGCCCCTCGGCCACGGCCTGCTCGAGCATGGGAGGGTACATTTTGGTAAACTCGAAGGTCTCGCCGTCGATGGCGGCCTGCAAATTTTCAGCGGTCGAGGCGATCATGTCCAGGGCCTTGAGGTGTCCTTCGGCATGAATGCGTTCAGCCTCGGCCGTGGTTCGGAACAGTTTGGCGATATTGACGAATCCTTCCTTTTCCGCCTTCTTGGCAAATGCCCGATACTTCTGATTCGCCTGGCTTTCTCCGGCAAAGGCTTCCTTCAGATTGTCGCTGGTTGTGGCCATGGTCTTCCTCCATGTTGTTGAGAGCGTTGATGTTTGTCCGATTGCAACCACGCCAAAATACCCCAAATTCGCGCC
>WQUH01000163.1 GCA_009782165.1 Pseudomonadota bacterium
GTCAGAGGGACACCGCCGCCAGGGCCTTGACCGCGGCCTCCTGTTCGGGCGTCAGGGTTTTGGGGATGCGGACCGCGATCTTGACCAGCAAATCCCCCCGGTGGCCGATCGGCCCGGAAGGCAGGCCGTGGCCCTTGATGCGGAGCTTGGCCTCCTGCTGCATCCCTGCCGGCACCCGCACGTTGAACTTCTTGTCGTCCAAGGTGGTGATCTCAAGCGAGGTGCCCAGGCACGCCTCGCTGAAGGGGATGCGATGCTCGACCACCAGATCGTCCTCTGCCCGCTGGAACACGGGGTGCGGCTCGACATGCACCCGCAAATACAGATCGCCGGCCTCGCCCCCCGAGGGCGAAGGCGCGCCCTTGCCGCTCAAGCGCAGCCGCTTGCCGTCCTCGATCCCCTTGGGTATTTTCACCGACACATTCTGGGTCTGCCCGTTCTGCCGCAGGCTGATGGTCTTGTCGGTCCCGTGGAGCACATCCTCCAGGGTGACGGTCATCTCGTAGGTCAGATCGTTGCCCTTCACCATCTGCGGGCCGCAACCGCCGCCGCAGCCGCCCCGCGCGCCCGCCTGGCCGAAAAAAGCGTCAAAGGGCGAACCGCCGCCGCTGGTGCTGGCTCTCCCGGTGTGAAAGCTGCCGCTGCGGAAACCGCCGCCGAACCCGAACTGGCGCAGAATATCGTTGAGATCGAAATTGCGGAAGATATCCTCCTGGGAGTAGCGCTGGCGGAAACCGTCCGAACCGAAGGTGTCGTACTGCTGCCGCTTCTCCGGGTCGGAAAGGACCGCATAGGCCTCGCTGATCTCCTTGAACTTCTCCTCCGCCTGCTTGTCGCCCGGATTCTTGTCCGGATGATACTGCACAGCCAGTTTGCGGTAGGCCTTCTTGATTTCTTCGGCAGTGGCGGTCTTGGCGACCCCGAGGATCTGATAGTACTCCATTGCGATGCGTGGCTTGGTAATGGGTTGCGGAAGAAAAACGTATCGGTGGTACTATAAGCGTAAAACCGCCCTTGTCTATCCGCCCGGCCGCAAGAATGCGTTTATTTTTTTTCCGGCCTCGGCCGCTGGAGGATGCGGCTGGATTTGTGCCTGCCGGGATCCGGCTGCGGAGGGCCATGCAGACGCACCAGCCGCGCCAGGATATCGTCCCGTTTGTTGACCGGCTGGTTGAGCAGGATGACAAAGGCCTGGCCGGTGGGCAGATAGCCGGCCAGATTGTACACCCCGGCGAGGGTGCCGGTTTTGACGGCCGACTCGCGCTCCTGGTTGAGCAGGTCCATGTGGGGACGAAAATGGGTGAGCAGTTGCAGCATGGCCGTAACCGTCACCCGGTTGTCCCGCGACAGACCGGCGCCATCGACCTGGACGATGCCCGCGGCCGCGGCGTCGCCCAGTTGCCTGGCCAGCTCCTGACGCACCGCCCGCCGGGCCTTGCTCCAGGTGGCCGGATAGCCGAACCGCTCGGCCCCGCAGGCGAGAAAAATGAGATTTGCCGTGAAATTCGAGGAATAGTGCAGGCAGGTCCGGCTGATTTCGGCCAGGGTCCGGGTGCTCTCGTGGGTATGGATCAGGCGGGCCGTGGCCGGAGCGGGCCGGATGCCGCCGAACGCGGTCACCTCGATGCCGTTTTGTTCCAGCGCCGCCTGAAAAAGCTCGCCGGCGTATCGGGCCACCCGGGCCTCGGCGTCGCATCCCCGGCCGCAGATGTTCACCCGCCACGAACCAACGGGCCGGCCGTGGCCCAACTCGCGCATGATCGGCAGAACCGGCGTCTGCTCCTCGCCCGAGGCGATCCGGCCCGCCTTGCTTTTGCGTAAGGCAACCGCATTGAAGTTGACCGACAGCGGCCCCACCGGGGCATCGTAGGGGTTGTCGCTGTCTTCCCCGCCCGGCGTCTGTTCCTCCAGGGCAAAGGCCGAGGTATCGACATACAGCGTCCGCACCCGCCGCATCCCCTGCTGCCGCAGTTGGTCGGCCAGCGCGGCCACCTCTTCGGCAACCAGCGATGGGTCGCCGAACCCCTTGATGAACAGGTTGTCGCGGTCGTCCGCAAAAAACTCGGTGCGGAAGCGGTAGTCCGGACCGAGGATGGCCAAGGCCGCCGAGATGGTGGCGATCTTGAGCACACTGGCCGGCACCAGGGGGCGGTCGGGGTTGCAGGCGTCAACGGTCAGGCCGTTGTCATCGGCCACCCCGTAGGCCCCGTTCGGGGCCAGATCGGCAATGGCGCGGCAGGCCGCAACAGCGGCCTGCCACTCGCCGACCAGCAGCAATGATGCCAGCAGCAGCCCCCAAAACGCCAGGCCCACCGGCCCGCGCCGCCGCCCGGCCCGCGCCGCGCCGGGTTCAGCCGATCTTGGGCAGGCGGGCCAGCGAGGCATCTATCTGCTCCTGCGGATAGCGGTAATCGCTGAGTTTGCCGTTGAGGTAGTTGTCGTAGGCGGTCATGTCGATCAGGCCATGGCCGGAAAAGTTGAACAAAATGGTCTTGGGCTCTTTCGGATCCTTCATCGCCTCGATGATGGCGCCGCGGATGGCGTGCGTGGTTTCCGGCGCCGGGATGATCCCCTCGGTCTTGGCAAAGAGGATGCCGGCCTCGAAGCACTCCATCTGGGGCACCGCCTTGGGGGTGATGATGTTGTCGCGCACCAGGGCGGAGATGATCGGCGCCATGCCGTGATAGCGCAGACCGCCGGCATGGATGCCGGGCGGCACGAAATCGTGGCCCAGGGTGTACATGTAGAGCAGCGGGGTCATCATGGCCACGTCGCCGGAATCGTAGGCCAGCCTGCCGCCGGTCATGGTCGGGCAGGAGGTCGGCTCGTAGCCGATGAACTTGATTTTCCTGCCGTCGAGGTAATCGGGGACAAAGGCGGCCATCAGGCCGGCAAAGTTGGAGCCGCCGCCGCAGCAGCCGATGACCACGTCCGGGTACTCGCCGGCGATCTCCATCTGCTTCTTGGCCTCCAGGCCGATGATCGACTGGTGCAGGACCACATGGTTCAACACCGAACCCAGGGCGTAGTTGGTGTCGTCGCGGGTCGCGGCATCCTCCAGGGCCTCGGAGATGGCAAGCCCCAACGAACCGGGGGTATCGGGGTCCGAGGCCAGGACGGCGCGGCCGGTCCTGGTGTCCATGCTGGGGCTGGCCGCCACCTGGGCGCCGAAGGTCTGCATGATGAACTTGCGGTAGGGCTTCTGGTCGTAGGAGACCCGCACCATGTACACCTTGCATTCCAGGCCGAACTTGGAGGTGGCCAGCGCCAGGGCCGAACCCCACTGGCCGGCGCCGGTTTCGGTGGTCAGCCGTTTGATGCCCGCCTGCTTGTTGTAGTAGGCCTGGGCCACGGCGGAATTGGGCTTGTGGCTGCCCACCGGCGAGACGCTCTCATCCTTGAAGAAAATTTTTGCTTTGGTGCCCAGGGCCTCCTCCAGCTTGGTGGCCCGCACCAGGGGAGAAGGCCGCCAGATCTTGTAGATCTCCAGGACTTCCTGCGGGATCTTGACAAACCGTTCCTGGCACATCTCCTGCTCCAGCAGGGACATGGGGAACACCGCGGCCAGTTTTTCCGGTCCCACGGGTTGCAGGGTCTCCGGGTCGAGCGGCGGCAGGAGCCCGCCAGGGATATCGGGCATTACGTTGTACCAACTGGTCGGCATCTCATCTTCGCGCAGAATGATTTTCTTCATGTCCTCTCCTTGTGGTCAAAAAATCGCAAACAAACCGGGATGGTCCGCATGGTGATGGTTTGCTTGCGCGCATTGCGGCGGCCACGATCCGGCGCACAGTCGCCGCGCCGGATGCGATGTCTCGGCTATTTACAGTAATCCTGCAAAATTCTCAAGATAAGGATGCCATTTCCGTCACCCCGGTCTTCACTATCCGCGCCAGCAGGGCCTCGCGTTCGCCAAAGCCGAGCACCTTTTCTAATATCTCCCTGGGATTGGTTCCGGGTTGTCCCTGATGGCCGAGCAAATCGAGGGTAATCGTCTCTTGGTCGCATTCCAGGCGGATCACCAGGGGCCGCAGGTCGATCTCCCGGTGGCGGTTCTTGCGGAATCGCCTGATAACAAAAAAATCTTGGCTGAGAAAATCGGCCATGTTCTGGCGCATCCCCTCGGGAAATGCCTGCGGGGAAATGGTGTAGCCGGTCACGCTGCGCATGGCCACGCCGCGCGGCTCCGGCTCGATGGCCCGCACCCGGATGGAGGCGGGCAGCCGGCTGTTGAGCAGGCCGACCGTTGCCTCCGGGGAGGCCAGCGGCCGGGACAGGTCCATGTCAAAGGATTCCGCCAGACTCTCGACCCCCACCGGCAGGGCCTGGCTGAACGAAACCCGGGGCAGGGGATGGAAGCCCGTGGAAAACAGCAGCGGCAGCCCGGCCCGCTGCAAGGTGCGGAAGATCAGTTGCGCCATTTCCAGGTGGCCGTAAAAACGGCTGTCGCCCAGGCGGGTATAGTGGACCCGGTAGACA
>WQUH01000164.1 GCA_009782165.1 Pseudomonadota bacterium
GTCCATCGCCTGGACAAGGACACCTCGGGGGTGATGCTGGTGGCCAAGACAGAGATCGCCCTGCGGACGCTGATGGCCGACTTCAAGGACCGGAAGATCCGCAAGACCTACCATGCCCTGCTGGTCCACGGGCCACGGGAAAACGAGGGCAGAGTGACCGCCCCGATCGGCCGGCATCCGGTTGACCGGAAGAAGATGGCGGTCAGACCCGTGCACGGGAAGGACGCGGTCACCAACTGGCAGGTGCTCGAACGCTTTGCCAATGGCTGGTGTTGGGCCGAGATCGGGATCGAGACCGGGCGGACCCATCAGATCCGGGTCCACATGGCATCGCTCAGGTCGCCGGTCGCGGGCGACACCCTCTACGGCGGGGCCGTGGACCGGCACGCGGCCGTCAGACCCCTGCGTCAGATGCTGCACGCCAGCACCCTGCGCTTGCAGCATCCCGTCACCGGCGAGCCCTTGTGCTGTACCGCGCCTTTGGCCGCGGACATGCAAACCCTGCTGACGGCGCTCCGCGAGGCCGGTTCGTGAATTCGTTTATTCTCGGCATCACCGGCGGCATCGGCTCGGGCAAGAGTTGCGTGGGACGCCTGCTGGCCAGCTACTGTCTGGCGCCGCTCATCGATGCCGATCAATGCTGCCGCCATCTCCTTGAGATCGACCAGCCGGGCTGGCAGGCGCTGCGCGCGGTTTTCGGCCCGACCTTTTTTCAGGCCGACGGCGCGCTCGACCGGGCCATGTTGCGCCGGCACATCTTTGCCGATGCGGATATCCGCCGTCAGGTCGACAGTCTCCTGCATCCCCTGGCGCGCGAGGTGGTCCAGGCACAGGTCGCCCGGCAGCGGTCCGGGCTGATTCTGGTTGAGATTCCCCTGCTGTATGAGGCGGGCTGGCGCGACGAGGTCGACGAGGTGCTGGTGGTCTATGCCCGGCCCGGCGCCCGCTGCTGCCGGATCATGCGGCGCGACGGGGTGACGCGCCGGGAGGCGGCGCGGGCCATGGCGGCGCAGATGAGTCTTGCGGACAAGGCCGCCCGCGCCGAGTTGGTGATCGACAACAGCGGCCGCTGGGCAGAGAGCCGCGTCCAGGTCGTTGCCCTGGGCGATGCGCTGTCCCGGCGGGTTTGACTGATTGGGCAAAGAAAATTCTTGACAGCGGTCCGGGAAACAAATATCTAACAGGAACATCTCAGCAGGCTCGGATACAGTCTGTCGTTTTCTTGTTCTGTTATTTCACGCTGCAACCATATTCGTTTTCATACATCGTGCCCAATGCGCTGCTGATGCAGGCGCATGAACCGGAAATTTTTTATTTGCTGTAACTGTCCGTCTTCTCGTCCAGTCGATCTGGGCGCACAACAACCGCCCCATGCCATTCGCATCGATACTCTAACGCCCACACAGACAACAGGAAGGCAAGCCGTATTTGCCGCCGCGTCCTCTCTTACTTGAACTCCCTAATGATACATATCAACAAAACCCTTCGGCGGTTTATCGTGCTGACCACCTTGGAGGAAAGACCGGTCCATGAATCCCACTGAACTGAAAAACAAGAAAATAAAAGATTTGGTCAGTCTCGCCGCATCCCTCAACATCGAGGGATACAGCAACATGACCAAGCAGGAGCTGATCTTCGCCATCCTCAAGGAGCAGGCGGATGAGGATGGGAAGCTGCGCGGCAGCGGCGTCCTGGAGATCCTGCAGGACGGGTTCGGCTTCCTGCGCGCGCCGGATTACAACTACCTGCCCGGTCCGGACGATATCTACGTCTCGCCCTCGCAGATCCGCCGCCTGAATCTGCGCACCGGCGATACCGTCGAAGGGGAGGTGCGGGCGCCCAAGGACAACGAGCGCTATCTCGCCCTGCTCAAGATCGACACCATCAACTACGAACTGCCGGAGACGGCGAAAAACAAGACCGCCTTCATCAACCTGACCCCCCTGCACCCGGACCAGTTGATCGACCTGGAGACCACGCCGGACAACATGTCCATGCGGGTGCTCAACATCACCGCCCCGCTCGGCAAGGGTCAGCGCGGACTGATCGTGGCCCCGCCCCGCACCGGCAAGACGGTGCTGATGCAGAAGATCGCCAACTCGATTGTCGCCAACCACAAGGAGATCATCCTCATCGTCCTGCTCATCGACGAGCGGCCGGAGGAGGTCACCGACATGAAGCGCAGCGTGGCGGCCGAGGTGGTCAGCTCTACCTTCGACGAACCGCCGCAGCGGCACATCCAGGTGGCCGAGATGGTGATCCAGAAGGCGCAGCGGCTGGTGGAGCACAAGAAGGACGTGGTGATCCTGCTCGATTCCATCACCCGCCTGGCCAGGGCCTACAATACGGTCACCCCGGCCTCGGGCAAGATTCTCTCCGGCGGCGTCGAGGCCAATGCCCTGCACCGGCCGAAACGGTTTTTCGGGGCCGCCCGCAACGTAGAGGAAGGCGGCAGTCTGACCATCCTGGCCACGGCCCTGATCGATACCGGCAGCCGCATGGACGAGGTCATCTTCGAGGAGTTCAAGGGCACGGGCAACATGGAGATCGTGCTGGACCGCAAGATGGCCAACCGGCGCATCTACCCCGCCATCGATATTCAGAAATCCGGAACCCGCAAGGAGGATCTGCTCCTGCCGCCCGAGGATCTCAACCGCATCTGGATCTTGCGCAAACTGCTCTCGTCCATGAATCCCGCCGATGCCATGGAGTTCCTCCTCGACAAGATGAGCCAGACCAAGACCAACCAGGAGTTTTTCGCCTCCATGAACCGGTAGCGCTCGTTTTTTCTTTGAAGAAGTGGTGAAACAAGATATATTTCCAAGTTTTGATTGTTTTCCTCAAGGCCATCCAAGGAGTGTGCGCCATGAAACCGGAGACCCATCCCACCTACCATAAGGTTACCGCTGTCTGCGCCTGCGGCAACGAGTTCGAACTCGGTTCCGTGATGAACGAGATGCGGGTTGAAATCTGTTCCGCCTGCCATCCGTTCTTCACCGGCAAGCAGAAACTGGTCGATACCGCCGGGCGGATCGAAAAATTCAAAAAGAGATATGCCAACTATCAGGGCGGCAAAAAGAAATAAGCCAGGCCCCGCCTTTTTTCGCTCACCCCCTTCTGATTCCAGCTTGCGCCGATCGCGGTCCGCCCCGGAAAAACCGGGCAGACCGCGGCAGGGCGCGCCGGGGCAGGAGGGATTTTCTTTTTCCGCTCGGCCGCGCATGACGGCGGCTCCGGCACAGGGCCAGACAAACGGCGGATGGCGCGTTACGCCGTTCCGGCCACAGTCGGCGGCCCTTGCGCTCCTCTGGTTCCCGCAGGGCAGGTATGTTTGACAACCTCCGCGACATCGACGAAAAACTGGACGCCCTGGAGCGGCAGTTGTCCGACCCGCTCCTGATGAACGACCAGCAGCGCTACCGGGAGGTGGTGCGCGAACATGCCCAGGTGGCCAGAATCGCCGAGCTGTATGCGGCCTACACCTCGGTCTGCGCGCAGATTGACGACAGTCAGGAGCTGATCCGCAGCGAACAGGACGATCCCGATCTGGTGGCCCTGGCCAAGGCGGAGCTGGAGGATCTGGGCCGCAGGCAGGAAGAGCTGGAAAAGCTGATCCGCATCCGTCTGCTGCCCCGGGATCCGAACGACGAGAAGAATATTTTTCTGGAGATCAGGGCCGGGACCGGCGGCGACGAGGCCGCCCTGTTCGTTGCCGATCTCTTCCGCATGTACAGCCGCTATGCCGAGATGCAGGGTTGGCGGGTCGAAGTGATGAGCTCCAACCCCATCGGCATCGGCGGGTTCAAGGAGATCATCGCCCTGGTCAGCGGCCAGCAGGTCTATTCCCGGCTGAAGTATGAATCCGGCGCGCACCGGGTGCAGCGGGTGCCCGACACCGAGACCCAGGGCCGCATCCACACCTCGGCGGTGACGGTCGCCATCATCCCCGAGGCCGAAGAGGTCGATCTCCAGATCGAGCCGAACGAGCTGAAGTTCGATGTCTACCGTTCCTCCGGCCCCGGCGGCCAATCGGTCAACACCACCGACTCCGCGGTCCGGGTCACCCACCTGCCCACCGGCCTGGTGGTCACCTGCCAGGACGAGAAATCCCAGCACAAGAACAAGGCCAAGGCGTTGCAGGTTCTGCGGGCCCGCCTGCTCGACCGGATGGAGCAGGAGCGGCACGACCGCATCTCCGAGGACCGGAAGAGCCAGGTCGGCTCCGGCGACCGCAGCGAGCGGATCCGCACCTACAACTTTCCCCAGGGCAGGGTCACGGACCACCGCATCAACCTGACCATCTACCGTCTGGATCAGGTGATGGCCGGTCTGCTCGACGACATCATCGTGCCGCTGGTCACCCACTATCAGACCGAAGCCCTGAAATCGGCCCATTGACCCGGAGCGCGATGAGGATCGATGCCCTGCTGGCCGAGGCCACGGCCCGGCTGATTGCCGCCGGTGTCGCCG
>WQUH01000165.1 GCA_009782165.1 Pseudomonadota bacterium
GTGGTGGAGGAGTTGTGGATCGCCAAAATGCAACTGCAGGGACAACACATCATTGCCCAGGAAAACTCCCACACCTGCATGAGCAATCTGGCCACCCAAGCCTTTTATTTCAATCGGTTTATCGATTCATCTGAAATTTTGGACCAGATTTTGCAAGTGGATTTAGAAGGAATCAATGCCTTTGCCGTGCGCATGCTGGCGGAAGGATTGCGCCATCCGGCCATCGCCCTGGTCGGTCCTTCCTGCGAACAGGTATGCAATATGGAGGCTCTTGAAACAATGTTGCAATATTTTCAGTAAGGACCGCATAGGCACCATGACAGGAGGAAAAGGATATGGCACTGGATGCAACCATCAAGAAAAACTGGATCGAAGTGCAGAAAAAAAACTCTGTCCCGGTGAACGCCATCGGGATGAAGATTAATCCCAAGGACGAAAAAACATTGAAAATCTGGAAAGATGAAGGGATCGATGCCTTCGTCAAGAAGTAATGGCTCCGGTTGGCCGGCATGTTTCCGGCCAACCGGAGTCGAAGTCTTGCCTGGAGGAATGCGTCTGCTGACGGCATGACGCCAGACCGCCCCGTTGGGCGGCGTTTGGCCTGATCCTCCGGGAAAAACGAGGTGCGGTGGAATCCGGCCGCTTGATGACAAGGGAATTGGATTGCAGTTGAGCAAGGAATTTTGGAGGCAGAATGGAACAAGAGAAAAGACAGAAAAACTGGGTGAGCTATCTGCTCCTGGGGCAGTGGGTTGGCGACCTGTTCGCGGCAACGTCCGGAAAACTCGGTATTCGCGGCAAGCTGTTTGCTACCCTCGGCGGCTCGGTTCTCCTTACGCTTGTCGTTGTTGCAATCGCCATCATGTCGCAGCGGGTTGCCAATCAGACCGTTGACGATCTCGTGCGGGTGCAGGGCAGGATGTCCCGCCTGAGTCTCGACGTCGACAAGATGCTGCGGACCATGTACGGGTACGAGAAGGACTTTCTGCTCAATTATTCGAGAATTGGCATAGCCGAAGCCAGGGATCGATATCTGAACAGGTTTATCGCCGCGGGCGGCGAAGCGTATCAACAGTTGTACCAGGTGCAGCAACTGGCAATCGACGCCCAGGGAAAAGCGGAAGCCCAGCGGGCCATGGACGCCATCAACAACTACGTGGCGCTGTTCATGAACACGGTGGAAACCCTGGCATTTCAGCTCAACCCGGTGTCCGGCGAGTTGACCAAACTGCGCCAGTCGACTGATACTCTGCGGCAATCCATGAGCACGGTTTCTTCTCTCCGTCTCCAGACGCTTTTCCAGTCCTTGCTGTTCAATCTACAGGAATATGTGGCGTCCGTGGACAACCTGCTTGGTGAAGCCATCCTGTCCGAGGCAAAGGTCAACAATCTCCTGTCCGAGGCGAAAGTTTTTCAGGATGCGGTCGCGGCGTGGACGGAAAATCCAGCCCTGCAAGGTACGCTGCTGGCGCAGATTCGTGAGTTTATCAAAGTGTTGACCGGCGTCACCGAAACCAACAAAGTAATCAGCAATCAAATGCAGGCGTCTCAAGAGGCGGTCAAGCAGGCGGAACCGATTGTCCAGGCGTTCTTGAAACATGCCCGCGCCAACGAAGCGCAAGCCGTGGAACGCATGGGCAGTGCCGAGACGCTGGTGCAGAGAGTCGTGCTCGGCGTGGGACTCCTCGCTGTTCTGCTCGGTCTGCTGATTGCCTTCGGTCTGTCCGAGGGCCTGACCCGGCAGATCAACCGGATCATGGAGCTGCTCGGCGAGATGGGTATAGGCAACTTCAAGGCCCGGGCCGAAGTCGTGAGCAACGACGAGTTGGGAGACATGGCCACCGCCTTGAACAACATGCTCGACAGCCTCACCTCCCTGATTCAGAGCCAGGAAGAGCGCGATGCCATCCAAGAGTCCATCATGAAACTGATGAACGAAATTTCTGACCTCACCGAAGGCGACCTGACCGCCCGCGCCGAGGTGACGGAGGACATCACCGGCGCCATTGCCGACTCCTTCAACACCATGGCCGAGCAGTTCGGCGGCATCGTCCGTCAGGTGCAATCGGCGACCCTGTCGGTTGACGCCACCGCCGCCGACGTTTCCCAGCGAACATCCGACCTGGCCGCCAAGAGTACCAACCAGGCGCAGCAGGTCAACGCCGCCATCCAGGCGCTCAACGACATGGCCGCCTCGATCCGGCAGGTTTCCCAGCACGCCGCCAGATCGGCGGAGGTATCGGAAATGTCGCGGTCCAACGCCCGCGACGGCGCGGAAGCGGTTGAGAAAACGAATAGAGCTATGGATGAGATCCGCGAGCAGATCAACGAAACGGCCCGGTCGATCAAACGACTGGGCGAGAGTTCGATGGAGATCGGAAACGTTGTTGAAATTATCAACAATATTGCGGACAGAACGTCGATCCTCGCCTTGAACGCCTCCATTCAGGCGGCCATGGCCGGCGACGCCGGTTACGGCTTCGCGGTCGTTGCCGAAGAGGTCCAGCGTCTGGCGGAAAGTTCGAGCAACTCGACCAAGCAGATCGACATGCTGGTGAAGAGCATCCAGTCGGAAATCAAGGATGCCAGCAACCGTATGGATGAGAGTATCAGCAAGGTTGTTCAGGGCTCGCAGCTTGCCGATGGGGCCCATGAAAAATTGCAGCAAATCGAAACCGTATCCAACCAACTGGCCGACCTGATCGAGGCTATTACCCAGGCCGCCGCGCAGCAGGTGCGGATGTCGGAGAACCTGGTCGAGAACATGGTCGTCGTGGGCGGCGTCAGCGATGAGACCTCGAAGACTTCGCAGGAAACGGCAGGGCTGATGAACCTGCTCAACACCACGGCGAGCACCTTGCGCGAAGCGGTCGAGGCGTTCAAGATCGAACAGGCCCAGACCACTTGATGCCCATTGCGGTAGAGCAACGTGCGCACCTTCTAAATACGTGAGGAGAAAACATGAAACAACGAACCATGGCCGGCCTTTTCGCCTTTGTGCTTGCCGCTGGACCTGCTGTCTCGCTCTTGGCGGCTGACGGGGTTATCAAACTTGGCATCAGTAGCAGTACAACCGGGGCTCTTGCCAATGTGGGCGCCAGCACCAAGAATGCGGCGGAAATGGCCAAGCAGGAAATCAATGCCGCCAATGCCGGCAAGGGCCTGCCCATCGGCGACAAGTTCTACACCGTGGAATTGGTCTATGTCGATAATAAATCCGACCGGTCGACCGCCACCGCGAACGCTTTTACCTTGATCAGCCGCGATCAGGTCATGGCCATCGTTGGCCCGCAGAGCAGCGACCGGGCCGTTGCCGTCGGGGGGGTAGCCAACGCGTATGGAACCCCGATGATCACCCCCTGGTCGACCGTGCCGCTGACGACGCTGAACAGACCGTTCGTTTTCCGCATGCCGGCCACCCTCGACAACCAGCCAATGGCGACCGTTAAATTTGCGGCCAAGGAGTGGAAGGCCACCAAGGCGGCGGTGCTCTACGATGCGATCAGTCCCTACCCCAGCACCATGGCCAAAGCGTTCAAAGATGCCTTTGAAAAGGTGAACGGTCCCGGGTCGGTGGTGGCCTTTGAAGCATTCCCTACCCATGCCACCGATTTCAGCAAGCAGTTGCAGGCGATCATCAATTCGGGCGCCGATTTTCTCTATACCCCGCAACACTATAACGAGGTTCCCCTGATTGTCCATCAGGCCAGAAAGATGGGCTGGAAGAAGCCGATTACCGGCACCAACTCCTGGGCAGCCGGAGATCTGATCGGGCAATGCGGCGCTGAGTGCAAGGAGTTGTACTTCACCGGGAACTTTGCCCCCGGCGGAACGGATGGCAAGGCTCGGGTTTTTGTCGATAACTATCAGAAAAACTACAAACAGATGCCGGACGAGGTTGCCGCGCTGACCTATGATGCCATGCATCTGCTCGCCGAATCCCTGAAAAACATGAGCAGCTTGAGCGGCAATCTCGTGGAGGATCGCACCAAGCTGCGCGATCGGATCGCGGCGACCAAACGGTTCGAGGGTGTGACAGGGATCATCGGCTTTCACGGAACCGGCGACCCGCCAAAGTGCATCGTGCTGATCAAGTTCGGCGAGAACGATGTATTGACCGTCCACGACAAGGTGTGTCCTGAGTGACCGGTTTTGCCCATTCGTAGAGAAAAAAGCCGTCCGCCCGGAGTTGTCGCCGGGTGGGCGGCTTTTTTTTTGTGTGGCGCGATGTTTAATTCCGTTTCCAATTCAATCGTATATTATTTGTAGGTGTTCAAACGTCATATACAGGAAACGTCATTCCGCGCGGAGCCGTCAGGCGGAGACGCGGAATCCACTCATTGTTTAAGCGACACCGATTGCACAGATGTTTTTTCCGCCCTTCGGGCGTGTGATCGTTCTTTTGCTTGCCCAAAAGAAAGTCACCGTCGAGGCGGGCACCCGCGTGAGCGGCGGCTTCGCCGTCCCTTC
>WQUH01000166.1 GCA_009782165.1 Pseudomonadota bacterium
CATGCCGCCGTCGATGTCATGACGCTGGGCGAAGGCGACCAGCGCGTCTACGTCTTCATGCCCGCGCAGCCCGCGCTGCGCGGAAAAGCGCCCATCGTCTTCTTCCATCATGGCTGGCAGGGCATGAATCCGCTCAATTTCGGCGGGCTGATCGACCACCTCGCCCGTAGCGGCCAGGTGGTGATCTACCCGGTCTATCAGCAGTCGGCGCGAACCTCGCCGCAACTCGTCACCGCCGCGGCGGCGGACGCCAACCGGCGCGCGCTGGAGGCGTTGAAAGCACGCTACGAGCTGACGCCCGATCCGCAACGTATTTTGTATTACGGCTATTCGATGGGCGCGACCATCGCGCTCAATCTCGCGCTCGATCCAGCGGCCTACCATCTCCCTGCGCCGCGCGCGCTGATGCTGGTGGCGCCGGGCAACGCCCATCATGTCGTCCATGGTCCTGAGGGGCGCAGCATCATCGGCCCGGTGGAACAATTGCCCTCCCGCCTGCCAATCGCCTTGCTGACGGGCGAGGCGGACACCTCCATCGGCCTGCCCACCGCCCGCCTGCTGGCGGCGCGGCTGTGCGGCATTCGCGCCGACCGGCGCGTGCTGATGGTGCTGCCCAGCGGCGAACACGACGGCAGGAAAGTCAAAGCCGGTCACGGTTCGCCCGGCGCGCCCGACAGCCGCTATGACTTTGCCCTGACGCGCGAGGATATTCCCACCCGCATTCCTGGGCGATCGGGCTTTGAGGCGTCGGCCTCGCTCAATCAACTGGATTTCTACGGCTACTGGAAAGTGATCGACGCCCTGACCGATAGCCTGGAAAAAGGCGAACTGCCCGCCAGCGTGTTCGGCGACGGCACGCCGCAGCAGACCTACCTGGGCCGCTGGCCGGACGGCACGCCGTATCCGCCGGCGCAAATCGAGAATATGTGCCCATGAGTTTTTTTGAATCTTTCCCCCGCCTCTCCGCAATCCCGCCGTCCCGCCATTCCCGCGAAAGAACGTCACCCCCGCGAAGGCGGGGGCGGGAACAGACGTTCGCCTGTGATGATGTCGCTCCCTTCCCGTTGAACGGGATTTTTCAATGCCGATGTTCCCCGCCCGCGCGGGGTGATCTCCGTTCCCGGCTCGCAGGGGAAGCTAGTGCGACCCGCGGTGCCGGTCACTCCCGATGCCCAGTCCAGTCCTGCCGTGCAGGACACGCAAGCTGTTCGCAGCCAAACGGAAGAGTCCGAATATCAGGACTGGATAAAGACCACAGAGCTGCGAAACGTCCAGGCAAAAGCTGACGCGACGCTTTCCGACATCATCAACAACGTCGACGCTTACGGCACCACCAGAGAAGACTGGCAAGCTGAACAGTCAGCCAGCGGCATTGTGCATTATTCCGCCGAGGGGCTCACCCCAGAGGACTATGACCCCGTTGTTGACGACTACGGCAGCATAATCGAGCTTGGATTCACGCACAAAGAGGCGCGGGAATACCTTGGTCCGCGTCTGGCCGCTGTTGGATTCACGGACAGAGAGATCCACGAATATTTCACCAAGTGCGCGGACCCTGGTTTGCGGCGCTCGTGGATATACGGCGACCAGGGGTCGTATGCCGGATTGAAGATGAGAGGCAAGCGACCGGACGAGTTGCAGCCGGAAGAGGCTGCCGCCGAAAGCAAGCTCCGGGAGCGCGCGCCCGACGCCTACAAGGATATGGTCGAATCGCTCACCGACAACAGCGACGTGAAAGAGCTTCACATCGATGGCGAGCAGTTTCAGCAGGCCATGGACAAGGCCGGCGTGACGTTCGAGCAACTTCAGGCGACCATGCCGGACGTTGCCCGAGGGTTGGGAGAGGCGCTGGCGACCAGGGGCGACGTGACCATCCCGGTTGCGGACTACCTCACCCATGTTGCCGGCACCCCGATGGAAGGGGAAGTCCTGCCGCATATCAAGGTTGACCCGGAAGGCATGACCTATGCCGAGGGGCAGGCATTCTACCAAACCCAGAATGAAGCGATGCTCAAGGCGGCCGAGAAGCTGAGCGCGGCCAAGGAGAAGGACGCCGAGTACCAGAAACAGGTGAAGGAGGTACAGGACAGCATCACCAGGCAGTTGACCGACGCAGGCGTTTACGCGCCCTCAGTGTCGAAGGAGTACGCGAAGCTGCCCCTGGCCTTCTTCCAAACCACCGCCCACCGGCTGGGCATGTCGCCGCTGGAGTTTTATCAGCGATGGGGCGCCAAGATCGTTGGCGACCATCTTGACCGCGTGACGGGCGGCGATGGGTTTGGGCAGCCGATGAACCCTGGTGTTGATCCAGCCGAGCGCATTCCTGTCGTAAATCTTGACGACGTTATTCCGGGGATAAAGAAGTTTACCCAAGAGGGTGCGGATAAATTTGTTGAGCTTTGGAAGGGGGCAGAACTTACGCTTTCTGATGGGGGATATTCGGCTAGGCTATCATCTATAGATCCAGATCATCCTTACTGGTCTGCAAATGATGCTGGACGCATAAACGAAACCCGACGGGCGGCGCTAACCGTGCTGGATCGTGTGTTGGCAGGGGCAAGACGTATTGAGGATGCGCCAGGGAAACACGAAGGCGTTGGCGCTACCATTCGTTTTTATGTTCCTGTGCGTCGGTACAACGACAATCCGGCAACATTGCGGATTGTCACGCATGTTTTGGAGGGGAACAAAGCGGAAATAGACGGAGTGGAAATTTATGATGTCATGCGAGAGCGCCCCTCCCGTCGGGGAAGGGTGGCCTCCGAGACGAGCCGGGCGAGCGACATC
The DNA here is from genome assembly GCA_009782165.1 of Pseudomonadota bacterium. Taxonomy (GTDB): domain Bacteria; phylum Desulfobacterota; class Desulfobulbia; order Desulfobulbales; family Desulfobulbaceae; genus Desulfobulbus. Next base: position 2,788 of record WQUH01000166.1, read on the forward strand.
CCGCAAAGGATTTCCGAAGCAAGCCACCCTTCTTCGGATCATCCTGACACTATTACTATACGCGAAATGCTCTCTGGCGTCAAGGACGCGCAAGGCAAACCGTATTTTGAACAGTCCGCCAAACCCTTCGACGGCCGCGAAGTTGCCGCCACACCCATGTCCGCAGGCCAGGCCCACATCGAGGTGGATGGCGTCACGCGGTCGGCGCTGAACAGCGAGGGCAAGCCGCTTCACTGGAGCGAGGAGGGTACGCGCAATTTCTGGAGGTGGTTTGGCGACAGCAAAGTGGTTGACGAGGAAGGCCGGCCGCTGGTGGTGTATCACGGGACGAATGATGCCGGATTCGATACGTTTTCCCGTGAACGTCTTGGCTGGAACACCGAGGGAAACGCATCTGACAATGAGATGCTGGCCACATCGGCTGTCGGATTCTGGGCAAACACGGGGAAAGAGGTGTCGGAACGCGGTGGTTACGATGCGACCATGCCGCTGTACCTGCGCATTGAAGAACCGTACAACGCCGGCAATCTGGAGTCGTTGGGACGTGACATCTCCCAGCGCACTCCCGTAGAAGCTCTGGACGCGGATGGCGACCCTGCCGGCGAGATGAACGGGTTGGAAAGCGGCAAGAAATACGCCTCTTATTTACGAGGCCTTGAATACGACGGCGTTATCATCCAGGATGAAGAGTTTGGCGGCACGTCGGTTGTCGCTCTCAACCGCTCCCAAATCAAATCCGCCATCGGCAACACCGGGGCATTTGACGGGACGAATCCGAATATCCTGCGCCAGCAAGGGGCCGCCCCTCGCGGCACGTTCAACCCTGCCAGCAACACCATCACCCTGCTCAAGCACCCGGACGCACTCAAGGGTGCCGACCTGTCCACGTTCACCCACGAGCTGGGGCATCATTTCTTTGATGCCTACACCAAAATAGCCGCGCTCGAAGATGCGCCGCCAGAGATCAAGGCCGACGTCGAGACGCTGTTCAAGCATTTGGGCGTCGAGAGCCTGGACCAATGGCATTCCATGTCGGTCGAAGAGCAGCGGCCCTATCATGAGCAGCTTGCCAAAGATTTCGAGAAGTACATGACGGACGGCAAAGCGCCGACGCCGGAACTGCAAGGCGCGTTTTCCGCGTTCTCTTCTTGGCTGCGCGAGATTTACCGCACCGTAAAAGAACTGCGATGTTCCCCGCACGCGCGGGGCGATCCTTTTAGTGAATGTATGATGTATTTTTTCTTGCTTCGAAGGATGCCTCGCCAGCGGCCTGGGGCGCGGCAATGGCCCGATGGCTTGCGACAGGCTTTACAAGCTCCGGGCAAGTGGTTTATGATGCCGGGCAGGGTGCGGCATGGGATGCAAAAGATGCCGAGTTTCCAGCAACTTCTCAGCGCAGGTGGATCATGATCAATAAAGTTATATTAATCGGTAATCTGGGAGCGGATCCGGAAATTCGGTATACCCAGAGTGGAACGCCGTTCGCCTCGTTCCGGATAGCGACCACCGAGCGGTGGAAAGGCCAGGACGGGCAGATGCAGGAGCAGACCGAATGGCACAGTATCGTGGCATGGCGAAGGCTGGCCGAGATCTGCGGCGAGTATCTGGCCAAAGGCTCCCGGGTGTTCATCGAGGGCAAGCTGCAAACCCGGAAATGGCAGGATCAGAACGGCAATGACCGCTATACCACCGAGATTGTCGCCCGCGAGATGAAGATGCTCTCGCCGCGCTCCGGCGGCGGCGGCAGCGGCGGCGGCGAGCACGGCGGCGGCAGCCAGGGCTACGGCGCCGAGCCCTTTGCCGAACCGCCGCCCATGGGTGACGATGTGCCGTTCTGACGCCCCGTTTTTTTTTGTTTTTTTTGTTTACATCCGCAACCCGCAACCCGGATGGCCTGTGCCGTCCGGGTTGCGATGTTGTATGCCCAGGCTTGGGGCGGCCCGGCGGGCAGGGGAGGGGGCAGGGCCACCCCTGCGATCAAGAGGATTGGGTTCCTGCCAGACATATTCAGCATAGAGGTATTGGTATGCGGCGCATCCCGGCGGTTCTGTTCATCTTTCTGCTGGCCGGTCTGGTCCGCGGCCAGCAGGCATTGGCCAGCCTCGACTATATGTGTACGCAGACCTGGAAGCTGGTCCATCGCAGCTACGAAGGGTGCAGCAATCAGGCCATGCTCGCGCCGGCCAACGACACCAGGGTCAACCTGCTCCTGCTCATGGCCGACCTCCATGCCGCCCGCTACAAAAAAACCTTTGCCGCGCAGCCGGCTACCCAATCGCCGGACTCGCCCCTGTTCGGCTGGCAGATGATCCCCGGTTGGTCAGACTCGCAACGCAGTACGACCCAGGAGTCGCCTCTGTTCAGTTGGGAGGAGATCGCCGCCCGATTCGCGCCACCAAGAACCCAGCCGGCCCCATCCGACGACGAGGCGCAAGCCGAACACGACAAATGCCCGACAACCTTTGACCCGGCGGACGGTTTTCCTGGCGCGGTCAGGGCCGATGCTTCGCTTGTGCCGGAGGAGCGGGAGGCGCTGCTCGCCGCCCGTCTTGCCCTGCGATGCAAGGAGAGCCAAGAAGCGCTGACCAAGGCGGCCAAGGCGGCAACAACCCCTGCGGGCAGGGCCTTTCTGGCGTACCTTGCGGCTGCGGATCGTTTCTGGCAGGGCGCCTACCCGGAGGCCGCGGCCGCCTTCGCGCCGCTCGCCAAGGCGGATGTTCCCTGGCTCAAGGAGACCGCGCAATACATGCTCGGGCGGACCGCGTTGAAGGTCGCGCAGGAGGGGGCCTTTGACACCTACGGCGAATTCAACCGCGACTGGAAGCCCGACGAGAGGCGCATTGCCGATGCGCAAGCCGCGCTCGACACGTACTTGCAGACCTATCCTCAGGGGCTGTATGCGCAGTCGGCGCGCGGCCTCAAACGCCGCTGCCCCTGGCTCGCCGGCGCCAAGGATGCCCTGGCGAAGGAATACGGCGCGCTGATGGCCGTGGACCACGGCGACCGGAAGGTCAGCGACCCCGAGCTGGCGCAGGAGATCGACAACAAGCTGCTCATGGCGATCTACGACCCGCAGGCGAACGGTCCGGCGCCCAAGTGGGATCCCCTGTCCCAAACCCCGGCGCTGCTTGCCGTCCTCGACCTGCAGCGGATGCGGAAGCCGGGGAGCGATCAGGACGCCGTCGGTTCGACCATCACCCGCGCCGAACTGGAAGCCCAGCGGCAACTCTTTGCCGGGAACATGCCGCTCTACGAATACCTGCTGGCGGCCTATGCCTTTTTTGTTGACGGCAAACCAGCCGAGGTGCTGCGCCTGATCCCGGATGCGGGCCGGCAGGATTTTTTGAGTTATTTCGAATTCAGCCGCCAGATGCTGCGCGGCTTGGCGCTTGAGGCCATGAAGGACCGCAACGCCCTCGGTTTCTGGACGCAGATGCTGCCCGGCGCAACCATGCCCTTCCAGCGGGCGGCGCTGGAGTTGGCCATTGCCCTGCACCACGAACGCGCCGGCATGACGAGCAGGGTCTTCGAGGCCGACTCGCCGGTCCGTTACCCCTATCTGCGCCAGACGCTGCTCCTGTACAGCGCCGATGCCGCCTTGCTGCGCAAGCAGGCACAGGACAACAACGCCCCGCAGCGCGAGCGCGACAAGGCCCTGTTCATCCTGCTGTATAAGGAGGCCACGCGCGGCCATGCCGCCGATTTCCTGAAGGATCTTGCCCTGGCGCCGGCCGATGCGCCGGTCAAAGGCGGCATGTCTCCCGACGGCAGCGCGGATGCGATCTGGTACGAGTCGGCAAAGGAAGGTGTGCCGTTGGGCATCTTCCGGCAGCCCATTGCCGGGGAGTACGGCTGTCCTTCGCTGGTCGAGGTGCAAACCCTCCTGACCAAAGAGCCGCGCGACCCGAAGGCGCTGCTGTGCGTGTCGGATTTTGTCCGCAGAAACAGCGAGGTCGCCGCCGTGGTGGACCATCCGCCCCCGGCCGACGAGTTGGGCGGAAGCCCGTCGCAATTCGCCGGCAAGCCCCATGTGCGGATGGAGACCTACCAGGCCGTCCTGACCGACCCCAAGGCCAGCGCGGACAATAAGGCCTATGCGCTGTACCGGTCCATCAGGTGCTATGCGCCCGGAGGCAACAACGGCTGCGGCGGCGCGGATGTTGCCCTTGACCAGCGCAAGGCGTGGTTTCTGCGTCTGAAGAAAGAATACCCCGCCTCGCGGTGGGCCAAGGAGCTGAAGTATTACTGGTAACCGCTGCTTTTTTCTTGCGCTCGTGCCGGCGCTGCTCCTGTTTGCCGCTGGCACGGCCGTCCGCGCCGAACCGGTCGATGCCGGCCGATACGACGCCTTCTGGCTGTGGGCCGGCGTCCAGCCGCAGCCTGTGCTGGCGCGCGCCAGCCGCATCTACCTGCTCGATGCCGAGGTCCGGCCCGGCAAGCCCGTGCGTTTCATCTCGCAGCGCCCGTCTGTGCCCCAGGTCCAGCACGCCGATGTCTGGATGGTGGTGCGGGTGAACACGCTGCAATGGCCTCCGGCCATCTATGCCCAGGTGCTGGCGGATCTGGCCCGCTGGCAACAGGCCGGCAACCGCATGGCCGGCATCCAGATCGACTTCGACGCCCGCACCCGCCATCTCGAAGAGTATGTCCTGTTTTTGCACGACCTTCGCCAACGGCTGCCCGCTGACTGCCGCTTGAGCATCACCGGTCTGCTCGACTGGAGCGCCAACGGCGACCCGCGCGGCCTGGACGCCCTGGCCGGCATCGTGGACGAGGTTGTCCTCCAGATCTACCAGGGACGACGGGTGATTCCGGGCTACGAAACCTATCTGGCCCGGCTCGGCCATCTGAAGATTCCCTTCCGCATCGGCCTTCTCCAGGACGGAGAATGGCAAGAACCGGCCGAGCTTGCCGCCAACCCCTGGTTCCGGGGTTTTGTCGTCTTTTTGCACAACCCCGGAAGTCATTTGGGCAAGTAAGGCCCCTCATCGCACAAGCCGCACAATCACGGTATGGAGCGGTTGGAAGTCGCTCGTAGCGTAATTACTTTTATTTACTAGATAAATTTGGATGACATTTTTCCGGGAGTATTTCTCTTGACAGGGGATATGGCTGTCGGTAATGAATAGCCATTCATTATAGTTGACTGGAATAACCTGCTGTTCATAAAAGGTTTATGTTTCCATTTCACATCTGAAAAAGAGGTTGAACGCATGGTGACGGAACTGGTGTTGTCGGCAATAGCCTTAATCGGGATTGCCCTCGTTGTCCCGGTGATCATGTTGGCGACAACGGTGTTTGGTCCGCGTGCCGCCGGGAAGCTCAAGAATCAGCCCTATGAGAGCGGCATCCGGCGGATGATCGGCCTGGCGGATCAGAAGTTCAGCGTCAAGTTTTACCTGCTGGCCATCCTGTTCCTGCTGTTCGATATCGAGGCGGTGTTCATGTACCCATGGGCGGTCAGCGTGCGCGAGCTGGGCTGGTTCGGGTTCGCGGAGATGTTCGTCTTCATGGTGCTGCTGTTGACTGGACTACTGTACATTCTTCGGAAAGGGGTGCTCAATTGGCGCTAGGATTAGAAGCAAGTCTGGGTGATTCGGTACTGACCACCAAGCTCGATGCAGTCATCAACTGGGGGCGTCAGTACTCTCTGTGGCCGTTTGTATTCGGGACCGCCTGCTGTGCGATCGAATTCATGAGCGCCGCCGCAAGTCAGCTCGATATTTCCCGCTGGGGCGCCGAGGTGGTGCGTTTTTCGCCCAGGCAGGCTGACCTGCTGCTGGTCTGCGGCACCATCAGCTACAAGCAGGCGCCGATTCTCAAGCAGATCTACGAGCAGATGCCCGAGCCCAAATGGGTCGTGGCCATGGGCGCCTGCGCCAGTTCCGGCGGCATCTACGACAACTACTGTACTGTCCAGGGGATCGATACCATCATCCCGGTCGATGTGTACATCTCCGGTTGTCCTCCCCGGCCCGAGGCGGTGCTGGATGCCCTGATGCGGATCCAGGATCAGATCAAGGGAGAAACGGTGCTGCGCGACCGCCACAAAGATTTCAAAGGGATTCTCGACTGATATGAATACGACGGCGCTAGAAGGACTCAAGGCCGCGTTTCCGGACGCATCCTGCACGACTTCAATCGACTCGGCGGTGCTGACGGTGCAGCCTGGCCAACTCGAATCAACGTTTGCCCGCCTGAAAAACGATCCGGCCTTTGACTTCGGCCTGCTGCTCGATGTGACCGCGGTCGACTATCTCACCTACCCGAAGCCGCGGGATGCGCGTTTTTCCGTGGTGTATACCCTGCGGAACTGGGAGAGGAACATGCTGGTCCAGGTCCGGGTTCCGGTCGCCGACCCGGACGCGGGCGTGCCCTCGGCCACGCCGTTCTGGGCCTCGGCCAACTGGGGCGAGCGCGAGGTCTACGACCAGTACGGCATCAACTTTCAGGGACATCCCGACCTGCGCCGCATCCTCAACCATTGGCAGTTCCAGGGACATCCCCTGCGCAAGGACTATGCCATCGACCAGGGGCAGGTCTGTTACGAGAGCGACAGTCTGGAAAAGGAGATCAAGGCCCGGCTGGCGCACAACGGGGTCGATCAGACCGTGATGAGCGACATCAACACCGAGATCATGTATCTCAACCTGGGCCCCTCCCATCCGGCTACCCATGGCGCGATCCGCATCCTCACCGCCCTTGACGGCGAAACCATCTTGGCCAACGTCAACGAGATCGGCTACCTCCATCGCGGCTTCGAAAAGACCGCCGAACACCGAACCTACAACCAGGTGATTCCCCTCACCGACCGGCTCAACTACTGCTCGGCCCTGATGAACAACATTGCCTACGCCAAGGCGGTGGAGTCCTGGCTTGGCATCGAGATCACCGAGCGCGCCAAGTTCATGCGGGTGATTCTGTCCGAGTTTTTCCGGGTGCAGGACCATCTGGTGTGCATTGCCGCCAACCTGGTCGACATGGGCGGCTTGACCAACTACTGGTATTTGTACAACGAGAAGGAGGCCTCCTACGATTTCATCAGCCGGCTGACCGGGGCCCGCCTCACCAGTTCCTTTACCCGGATCGGCGGCATGGTCCGCGACTTCTACGAGGGATGGGAAGTCGACATGGAGCAGCAACTGCGGGGCATCGAGAAGGGCGTCAACGACTCGCTCAAACTGGTGCTGACCAACAGAATCGTCCACGACCGGACCCAGAACGTGTGCGTCATGCCCGCCGACCTGGCCCTGTCCTACGGCTACACCGGGCCCTGCCTGCGCGCCAGCGGCGTCCCCTTCGACCTGCGCAAGGACAACCCCTACTACCATTACGACACCTTCGATTTCACCGTCCCGATCGGCTCCACAGGCGATATCTACGACCGGATCATGATCCGCTACCAGGAGATCTTCCAGAGCATCGGCATCATCCGCCAGGCGATGAAACGCATCCCCAGGGGACCGGTGAGCATCAGCGACAACCATGTGGTTCTGCCGCCCAAGGCCGAGGTCTACCGGAACATCGAGGCGTTGGCCGGCCACTTCAAGCTGGTGTTCGACGGCGTGCAGGTGCCGGCCGGGGAATGGTACGACTCGTTCGAGGCCGCGAACGGCGAGCTGGGCTTCTATTTCGTCTCCGACGGCTCCGGCCGGCCCTACAAGTGCAAGGTGCGGCCGCCGTGTTTCTACATGATGGGCGGATTCCACGAAATGGTTGAAGGCGAAATGATTGCCGATGCCGTGATCAATCTCGGCAGCATCAATATTATTGGCGGAGAGTTAGACAGATGAGTGATCGATCACACCTGATGGCAACGGGACAACCCTTTGCCTTCGATGCGCAGAGGGATGCGGAATTCGAGCGCCTGGTCAAGCGGTATCCCACCAGGGAATCGATGATCTTGCCTTCGCTCTGGCTGGCGCAGGAGCAGGAAGGGTGGATCAGCGCCGAGGCCATGGCCTACATCGCCGACCGGATCGGCACCTTCCCCAGCATGGTGTACGAGGCGGCCACCTTCTACACCATGTACCACCTCCAGCCCAAGGGGAAGTACCATATCTGCGTGTGCCGGACGCTCTCCTGTTATCTGCTCGGCAAGCAGGAGATTGTCGACTGCCTGCGGCAGGAGTTGGGCATCAAACCCGGAGAGGTCAGCGCGGACGGCAAATTCAGCCTGGAAGAAGTGGAATGCCTCGGGCACTGCGGCACCGCTCCCGTGGTTCAGGTGAACGGAGAGTTCCATGAGGACATGAATGTCGCCAAACTCAAGGAACTCTTGGCCACGCTGCAATAAGGAGAGCAAACAGATGCAAGTACAAGTACTCAGCGCCAGGTTTGACATTCCGGACGCCAACAGAATCGAGGTCGCCAAGCGGCATGGGGCCTACGCCACCCTGGACAGGGTCTTTGCCATGGAGCCCGCGGAGATCACCGAGGTGGTCAAGGCGAGCGGCTTGCGGGGCCGCGGCGGCGCCGGCTTTCCCACCGGGCTGAAATGGACGTTTCTGCCGAAGAACAGCGACAAGCCCGTCTATCTGGCGGTCAACTCGGACGAGTCGGAACCGGCCACCTTCAAGGATCGCTACATCCTGGTCCGCGACCCGCACATGCTGATCGA
>WQUH01000167.1 GCA_009782165.1 Pseudomonadota bacterium
GACCCGGTGGTGACCACAGTGCTGATGACCGGCCACGGCACGATCGAGATGGCGGTGCAGGCGCTCAAGGACGGGGCCTACGATTTTGTCGAGAAACCCTTCGACAACGAGCGGATTCTGCGCGCGGTCGGCCGGGCCGTGGAGCGGACTCAGTTGATGCGGGAAAATGCCCATCTGCAGGATCGGCTCTCCGACCAGGAGCATGACCACGGTTTTATCGGCAATTCACGGCGGTTGCAGCAGACGCTCGAACTGCTGCGCCGGGTGGCCCGGAGCTGCGTCACCGTGCTCATCCGGGGCGAATCGGGCACCGGCAAGGAGCTGGCGGCCAAAGCCCTGCACCATCACTCGCCGCGGGCCAGCCGGCCGATGATCATCGTCAACTGCCCCGCCCTGCCCGAGCATATCCTGGAGAGCGAACTGTTCGGCTATCGCAAGGGGGCCTTCACCGGCGCGGACCGCGATAAAACCGGGCTGTTTGCCGAGGCCAGCGGCTCCACCATCCTGCTCGACGAGATCGCCGACATCCCCGTGAGCGTGCAGACCAAGCTGCTGCGGGTTCTGCAGGAAAAGGAGGTGCAGCCTTTGGGGCAGAACCGGACCTTCAGCGTCGATGTCCGGGTCATCGCTTCGACCAACCAGGATCTGGAGGCCAAGATCCGGCGGGGCGAATTCCGCGAGGATCTGTTCTACCGTCTCAAAGTGATGACCGTGACCATGCCCAGCCTCCGGACCATTGCCGGCGACATTCCCCTCCTGGCCCAGCATTTTCTCGATCGCTACAGCCGTGAACACGGCCGCGAACACCTGGAATTTTCCGTCGATGCGCTCCAGTCGCTGATGCAGTATTCCTGGCCCGGCAATGTCCGCGAGCTGCAGAACACGATCAACCGGGCCGTGCTCCTGTGCGATCATGACGTGATCGAGGCGTCGGATTTCTGGGACGAGGTGGAACAAAATCCGGAATTTTCGGAGGGCAAACAGAACCTCGACCTGATGATGCCCGCGTCGTTCGAGCGGCTTTCCTATCGGAAGGCAAAAAATGCCTTGCTGCACCAGTTCAACACCACCTATCTGGTCCAGGCCCTCAAGTCGTCGGGCGGCAATGTCACGGCGGCGGCGCGGGCCTGCGGCATGGAACGGCAGGCATTCCAGCGTCTGCTCCGGCACTCCGGCATCGATTCGAGAAATTTCCGCTGATGGATACGCCGCCGGCGTCCGCCATTCCGGAGCGCACCGCATCCTACTGCGGTTTCTGCCCAGGCTACTGCTGTTACCGTTTACCCGGATCCACCCTGATCCTGGATGCGCTGGACATCAACCGGCTCGCCCGTCATTTCGGCATCAGCGACGGCGAGTTTCGCCGCCGCCACATAGAAAACAAAAACACCTTTCAGACCAGAGAAGACGGATCCTGCCCCTTCCTGGCCACCGACCGCATGTGCAGACGCTGTTCAGTACACGAGGCCAGGCCCCGGCAGTGCCGCGACTTTCCCTACGGCAAGCCCTGCCCGTATCTTGAAAACCCCGGCCTGCTGAAACTGATCCAGCCCCGGATCGAGCGCAGCCTGTTCGGAACAGGCGACGAACGCCGCTGATTTCGCAGCCCTTCGTTTGCCGGTTGTGCATGCCGGCACCTGTCAGACTCCAGGTATATCTTTTTTGTTTCCCTGCGTCATATTTGTTGCGTATACCCATGCCCCCTGCCGGGTCCGGCGGGGAGTCCCGTTCTGCCGCTATTTGCAAAAAAATACTGAATATTAAGGTGTTGAACTTTATGTTGGCATGGATGATCCGTTGGCATTGGATGTGCTAGGGGTTGGGTTAACGAGTGCCTTGACGCAACGACACAATGAACCGGAACATGGACTGAGGTCACAATGTGGGGTCAGGAGTGCAGCATGGCAACACCGTTCGTTGCGTCAGGTCAATCGACCGAAGGCCAGGGAGGAACAGAGTGAAGATCCGCTGAGGTCGGGAAGCCGATCCTTGAGCGGAATGGACGTATAACCCGCCGGCGCCGTAAACGGCCGCCGGATGGATCCATGAACAACAAATAAGGAAGATTGCGTATGAACAGGAAAAATGGCGTCATCCCATGGCTGGTTGCGAAAATTGCTCTACCCCTTCTGCTTGTCCTGGCTGTGAACGTCAGCGCTATGGCAGCGCCGGATGCCGCCGGAACCGCGCCGAAACCCCCAACGGAGGCGGCTGCCGTCCAGGCTAAGAGCGATGCGCCCGACGCGAAGGCAAAAACAAACCGCCTGGAGTCGGCCATCCAGGAGGCGATCGAAGCGGGCAAGGTTAAACCGGAAGCAGAACCCGGACTGCTCGGCATTCCCGGCGCCCCGAAAGTCAATCCGATTCTGGCCCTGCTGTGGGCCGTGTGGGTGGGCTGGGTTTTTTCAACGGTCGGCGCCTTCGGCGGCGTTTTGGCCGCGGTGGGGCACGTCACCGTGTTCGGCCTGGGCAACTATGCGGCTTCCTTCGGCAAAACGCTCAAACTCAACAAGCTGGTCACCGATTCGCTCCGCGTGTCCAACCAGTGGCTGGTGGGTACATCGGCTCTTGTTTCTTCCATCAAGTGGGCGACCATGGGACGCATTGTCCTGCCCATGGGCGTGGCGCTGGGCGTCGGCTCGCTGGCGGGCTCCATTCTGATTCCCTGGCTCACCGCGGGCAAGGTGGATTTGAAAGCCTATCAGGGCTACTTCGGCGTCTTTGTCCTGGTGCTTGGCTGTTACCTCTATTATGAGACCACGCCCGGCGCACGCGCCAAAAAGAAACTCGCCGCCGCTGCCGCCAAGGCCTTCGAAGAGAGCTCCAAAGGCCATGATGCGAGCGCAGGCAGGGTCAAGCTGGTCAGCATTTCCCTCTCGCGCGTGGTGTTCACCTTCTGCGGGGTCGAATTTTCATTCAATACCGCCCTGCCTGTGATCGGTGGTTTCCTTATCGCCGCGGTGGCCTCCTTCCTCGGCGTGGGCGGCGGCTTTTTGCTGGTGCCGTTTCTGACCAGCATTTCGCAACTGCCCATGTACCTTGCCGCCGGCACCTCGGCCTTTGCCGTACTGGTGGGCATGGTGACCTCGATCACGACCTTCATGTTCGGGGGCACTCCCGTCTACTGGCCGCTGGTGGGCCTCGAACTGGTGGGCATTGTGGTCGGCTCCTGGATCGGACCGATGACGGCCAAGTATCTGTCGGATGCCTGGCTGAAGCGTTTTTTTATCCTCCTTGCCTTTGTTGTTGGCATTGATTACTTTATGAACGGTTTCTTCCACATCGACATCTGGAAGATTATCGGCGGCCTGTTTGGCCGGTAACGAGCCTCTGCGTTTGCGTTGATTTCCGACGCACCGCAGAAGATTTGTGCAAGCATTGCCCCGGTCCTTCCATCTCCCCGCTGTGCGGGCCGGGTGGAAGGCCGGGGTTTTTCGTTGACATCCTCATGCGCCACCTTTTCACGCCGTGAACTTTATCGCCTCCATCCCCCCCTGGCTTGACGCCTTCCTGATCGCCCCCTTCCGTTGGCCGGCCGACGCCCACGCGGGAATATGGCTGGGCAGCGCCTTTTTGTCGCTCTACTGCCTGCTGCTTGGCGAAATCACGGCGGTTGTCCTGTATTTGTTGCACCACCAAATCCATGATGCGGACACCAATGAGATGCTGCACTTTCACAAAGTCTCCATGGATGCCCTGCATGCCGGGAACAAGGAGGCCTATCTGGCGGCCAATACCATGGCCCGCGAGCATTTCGGCAAGAGTTTTTTTGCCGGGGCCGCGCTCGGCTTGTCCTCCCTCTGGCCCATACCCTTTGCTCTTGCCTGGATGAGCCTGCGTTTCGAGGGGATTATCCTCTACGAACTTCCCTGGGAGGGGTATGGCGCCGGCTATGTGTTCGTGTTGCTGATTGTCTATATCTGTTTTCGTCTGTGCTTCGGCAAGGTCAAAAAATTTCTGCCCCTGTTCGCCCGTGCGGAACGGTTGCGGCAACAGGCTCGCGAGGCTCGCGAGAGTACCGCTCGTCTTGCACAATCGGTCGGCGCGGACCCAGGGCGCTGGCCATCGCCAGCGTTGACCGGTGGCGAAGCCGTCCAGGTTGAACACGATCAGGCGCCGCCGGAGAACACAAAAATTTCGCCTTCGTGATTGCCATAGCATCCGGCATTGCCTGTCGGGAAGAATATCGCCACATCATCACGGCCGAGACATTGATCAAGGAAGGTTGCCAGATCGATCATCCGTCCGTCCAACTCTTCGCCTTTTGGCCTTGCCGGGAAGAAACGAAAAAGCGATCCTGTTTTTCGCGCCGCACAAAGGTGGCGATGAATCGATCCGGTTCTTCAGCCATCCTGTAGTCTAACTTGCCGTAACTTTGAACTTTTCGACAAAACCGGCGGGGAGGTAACTCATCTTGGCCTGGCGCAGTCCCGGATCGCCCAGATCCTGCTCCCGGTTGATGGTGACGTACTGCTCGGGCAGAATAGCGGCAAAGGATTGGTTGATGAACTGGTACAATCCCTTGTATCCGGGAACCGCTTTTTCGAAATGGATGGCATAGCTGGCGCCTCCGGCCAGCTCCTCGCCGAGCACGAAGGCCGTTGGCCGCGATTCGACATAGTAGATGCCGCCGCAGAGTTGCAGCGGTTCCATCAGTTCCACCGCCTCCCGCGCCGCCCTGTAATCGCCGGGCGTGTCCGTGCCCTGCCGCCAGTCTTCGAGCACCCGCAGGGCATCTCCCTGCATCTCTGTGCGCAACGGCTTGGCGACAAAGGCATGCGAACTGGTGAACGCCTTGATGAGATTGCGTTTCTTGTGGTAGTTGCGTCCGCCCAGCAGGGCCAGATCCTGACGCCGGTACAGGTAGTCGAAGTTGTTGCGGTCTTCCTCAACCCGGTAGCCCTGCTGCGCCAGAAGCTGCGCCTGCGCGGAGGTGGCGCACTTGAGCATGCCGTGGTCGTGGAAGAGGCGGTCGAGCAGGGCGGGAGCCGGCAGGGAGAAGGGGAGCATGAAGAAGGCGGCGGTCTGGGACCGGCCGAGAAAGGCGATGGTGCCGTCATCCAAAGTGGTCACGCTGTAGCGATGGGTATCGCGGAACAGGTACAGGTTGGCGAAGGTAAATTCGGAAATGCCCTCGCTCAACCGCTGAAACAGGGGATGGAGCAAGGGGCGCAGTTCGACGGTCAACGGCGAGGAGTGGGGATAATCGGCAAGCATGGCTGACGCGGGCCTGGGCATCGATGACGAAGCAGGTATCTGGAAGGTTGGTGCGTGCGAACGGGTTGTCAGTGTCCAAAGACCTTGCGGCTGATCATCGTCATGGTGGCCTGGTCCGGTTCCGTTGCCTTCCAACTGATGAACTGTTTGACCACCCGTTGCGCATCGCCGTGATCGTCCTTGCACTGGTCGCAGATGGATTGGGCGTTGTCCCGGTACATGATGATTTTGCTGGCCGGATCGCCGGACAGGCTGACCGCCGCCATCTTGCGGCAACCGCAGTCGAGGCGGATCACCACCACCCCCACCGCATCCGGACTGCCTTCAAGGATGCCTTCGATCATCGCCTGTTCCCCGTTTTCCGGGGACCGGACCGTCCTGCTCCGCCGCGCTTGCTGTTTCTGGGCCATGGCACTGGAACCTCGATTGAATGGGATCAACTCCTATTTGTACCTTTGTTTGCCGCTCCTGCAAACCAAAAAATCGTGAGGCGCTGACCCGGACAGTTGGTGTGCGGTCGGTCGCCGCCGAGGTCGTCCATGGCGGACAGAGCGGATACCTTGCCGGTTTGCCTCTGTCTTTTCGCTTGACAAACCAGAGTTGGTCCTTTAAAGAAAGTTGATTTTAGGTCTTGTGTTCCCTTGGAGTCAAGGTTGCAACGAGGTTGCAATCAGTTTTGTTTCTTGTTTTTACGCCCCTTAATCTTTTTTTTGGAGGTTGTGTCATGTGGGAAATCATTGTTGATAAAGACAAATGTTCCGGCGATGAAGAGTGTGTCAACGCTTGTCCCGCGCAGGTGTTGGAAATGCAGGACGGCAAGGCCGAGCCTGTGCATTCCGACGAATGTCTGGGCTGCGAGACCTGCGTTGAAGTGTGCCCCGAAAGCGCCATCACCGTTACCGAAATCTGATAATACCCGGTCTGCTCAGTCGATCCGATAAGCCCATCCCTGATCGGGGATGGGCTTATCGTGTTTCTGGAGCAGGGCGGTCTTGGAGCAAGGGGCATGGCACTCCTGGCGAAACCCGGTGTATCGCGTTCGGTGCATCTCTTTGCCGCCCCCTTTCTGTGGACTGTGATCGGCGGCGTGCTCATGGCGCGCGGCTTTGGCTGGCTTGCTCCGGGATGGGGCAGATTGCTGTTTCTGGTTGCCGGCCTGCTCGGCACCCTGAAATCGCTGTTCATCCTCGACAAAGTCGCCCGGCGCTCCCTGGATCGCATTGTTCATTTTCGGGACAACACCTGTCTGGGGGCCGTCTATTCCTGGAAAACCTGGGTGCTGGTGCTGCTGATGATGACTGCGGGCCTTGTCCTGCGCAGCCTGACGCAACCGGGACCGTGCATCGGCATCCTGTACGGCGCTGTCGGCTGGTCGTTGTGCCTGTCCAGCCGGTTGGGATGGCGCGAATGGTATTATCGGGCGTACCGCCATGGAATCGCTTAATCGAATCGAAATCAGCCGCTCGGCCCTGATCCACAATTTTCAGGTCTGCCGGCAATGGGCCGGCGACTCGGCGGTGCTGCCGCTGGTCAAGGCCGACGGCTACGGCCACGGCATGATCGACTGCGCCCGCATCTTCGCCGAGCAGGGGGCGGCGGCCTTCGGCGTGGCCGAGGCCATCGAGGGGGTTCGTCTGCGCGAGGCCGGCATCACCCAGCCGATTCTGGTGCTGGTCGGGGTGGTGCCGCAGACCGTGGCGGATATGGTCAAGGCCCGGTTGACGCCGGTGGTGACCGATGCCTCGATCTTGCCCGAACTGTCCCGCGCGGCCCGCGCAAGTGGCATCGAACTCGGGGTGCATCTCAAACTGGATGCGGGCATGGGCCGGCAAGGCACCCTGCCGGCCGATTTTGTCGGGCTGGTCCAGGCGGTGCTCGCCACGCCCCACCTGCGGCTCGACGGCGTCATGGCCCATTTTCCCCTCTCCGATGACCGTCGATCGGACAACTCCGCCACGGTGTTGCGCATCTTTCAGGAGACCACCGCAGTGCTGGCCGGTCTCAACTGCGGGAAATGCTGTCTCCACCTTGCCAATTCCGGCGGATTATTTTATGTTGCCGGCGCCCGGCTCGACATGGTCCGTCCGGGCATTGCCCTGTACGGATACTATCCGGACGGCGCCGCCGGCGCCGCTGCCGCGCCGGAGCCCCGGTTGCGGCCGGTCATGCGGTATGTCACCCGGATCATCCAGGTGCGTCGTGTCCCCGCGGGCAGCGGCCTG
Source organism: Pseudomonadota bacterium (assembly GCA_009782165.1). GTDB lineage: Bacteria > Desulfobacterota > Desulfobulbia > Desulfobulbales > Desulfobulbaceae > Desulfobulbus. The sequence continues at coordinate 7,440 of WQUH01000167.1, forward strand.
GGATACTGCCACCTGTTCACCACCGCCAGACCGTCGACCATTGCCGTGCTGCCGGTGGGCTATGCCAACGGCTACCTGCGCAACCTCACCGGCAAGGCCTGCGCACTGGTCGGCGGCCGCCGCGCCCCGGTGGTCGGCCGAATCTCGATGAACCTGACCCTGGTCGATGTCACCGATCTGCCCGAACCCCAGGTGGGGGACGAGGTCGTGCTGCTGGGCCGGCAGGGGCGGGAGGAGATCGACGCCGACGAGATCGCCGGCTGGATGGGCACGATCAACTACGAGGCGCTGTGCCTGTTCGGCCAACTGAATGCGCGGATGATGGTCGATTAGCCTGGACCGGCTTGCGACAAGGAACACGAACAACCATGATAAAGTCACAGGTGAAGGCCATCGTCGAACGCTGTTTCGCCGAGGGCGTACGACAAGGCCTCTGGAGCGCCGCCGCGGCGGACCGCTACACCATCGAGGTGCCCAAACGGGAAGGGCAGGGAGATTTCTCCACCAATTTCGCCATGGTGGCGGCCGGGATCGACAAGCGCAAACCCCGCGACCTGGCCGGGCCCATGGCGGAACTCCTCGGCCAGGAGCCGATGATCGACCGGGTGGAGATTGCCGGGCCCGGTTTCATCAATCTGTTCCTCGACCAGGCGATCTGGGCCACGGTGCTGGCGCCCATCCACGCCCAGGGCGAACGGTTCGGCCGCAATGACGCGGGCGCCGGCCGCCGGGTGCTGGTGGAGTTTGTCAGCGCCAATCCCACCGGGCCGCTGAGCGTCGGCCATGGCCGCAACGCCGTGCTCGGCGACGCCATTGCCCGGGTGCTTGCCGCCAGCGGCTACGCGGTGCAGCGGGAATACTATTTCAACGACGCTGGCCGGCAGATGCGCGTGCTGGGCGAGTCGACCAGGGCCCGCTACCTGGAACTGCTCGGCCTGGCCCATACCTTTCCCGAAGACGGCTACCAGGGCGACTATATCTACGACATCGCCCGCACCATGATCGCCGAGGCCGGAGACGGATTCAAGGACGCCGAGGTCGCCGTGTTCAAGGATCGGGCCCAACGGGCCATCTTCGCCGACATCGACGCCACGCTCAAGCGGATCGGCATCGGTTTCGACACCTATTTCAACGAACACACCCTGTACGAGGACGGCCGCCTCCAGGAGGTGGTCGATGATCTGCGGGCCAAGGGGCTGGTGTACGAACAGGAGGGCGCCACCTGGTTCAAGACCACCGCCATGGGACAGGATCAGGACCGGGTGATCATCAAGGGCAGCGGCGAGCCCACCTACCGGCTGCCGGACATCGCCTACCACTGCGACAAGTTCAGGCGCGGCTACGACTGGATGGTCAATGTCTTCGGCTCCGACCACATTGCCACCGTGCCCGACGTGCTTGCCGGAGTCCGGGCGCTCGGCCACGACGATTCCCGGATCACCGTGGTGCTCTACCAGTTCGTCACCCTGCTGCGCGAGGGCAAGCAGGTGAAGATGTCGACCCGCAAGGCCACCTTTGTCACGGTCGACGAGTTGGTGGATGAAGTCGGGCCGGATGCCCTGCGCTTTTTCTTCCTCATGCGCAAGCCCGACAGCGCCATCGAGTTCGACCTCGATCTGGCCAAGAAACAGAGTCAGGAAAACCCGGTCTACTACGTCCAATATGCCCATGCCCGCCTGTGCAGCATCGGGAAAATGGCGGCGGAACAGGGCAGCGCGGCCGATCTGTCGGCTCAGACGCTTGCGCGGCTGGTCGAGCCCGAGGAGCATGCCCTGCTCAAAACCCTGGCCGATTATCCGGCCATGGTGGCCGGGGCCGCCGCCGATCTGGCCCCCCATCGCGTGATTTTTTATCTGATGGAGCTGGCCGCGCAGTTTCACGGGTTGTACAACCGGCACAAGGTGCTGACCGGCGACCGCGAGTTGACGGCGGCGCGGTTGGCCCTGTGCGGCGGCTTGCAGCGGGTTTTTCGCAACGGCCTGCACCTGATTGGTCTGACAGCGCCGGAGAGCATGTAGCAGGAGCGATGGCGATCCGCTTTTTTTTGCTTTTTGTGTTTGCTTTTCCCGGCGAATTCCTTACACAGTATCCCGTGCGGCCGTGCGTGGCGGTCGGCAATGGAACGCGATGACATCGCTTGCTCCACCTTGGGAAGCCGTGGGATTCTTTAGACGAAAAGTCCGGCCATCGATCGAAACCGCAAAGCCCAAGCCCTTTCGCATCGAGCTGGGCTGGCGGGGGATGTTTGGTCTGGCGGCGGTCTGCTTCTGTCTCCTGATGTGGATGTTCCTGCTTGGCATCTGGGCGGGACAGACCATTCTCCTGCCGCCCCGGCCCATGCAGACGGCACGGGAGGGCGCATCGCCAACCCAGTTCCAGTCCGGATCCGGGGCGGAAGACGGTTCCCGGAACCAACAGCCGCGCCCGCCGGCGCCATGACCTCACTATGCCGTCGCCAGTCATGAAAAACAAACGAAACCGGCGCAATACGCGGCGGGCGCGGATTTCTCCGGTAGCGGCGGTGCGCGGTGCCATCGCCCGCCACCTCAGGAGATATCTGCTTCTCTATGTGCCGGCGGCGATGCCGTTGCTGATTTTTGTGCTGGCCCATGCCATTTGGGTGGTGATAGTCATGTTGATCAGGTCCGGGGCCCTGCCGCAAAGCCTGGCCGTGCATAAAGATTTGGAGATTTGGGCCGTGTTCGGATTTCTGCCGCTGCTGTTCTGCTCCTACGGCTGTTTTTTTGCCGTGGCCCGGCCGGCGGCCCGGCTGCTGGAGCACAGGTTTTCCGGATGGATGCCGGGCATGCTGGCCACCGGCGCCGCCTACGGCGCGGCGGTCGCCCTGGTTCTGTTGCTGCTCGCGCCCGGCTCGCTGTTGCGGGTCTTTTTGGTCTTGCTCATCGGCATGACCACCGGCCTGGGGAATTGGTCGCTGTATCGCATGGCGACCGGGGCATCAGCCCAGGCGGTCGAACCGTCTCGGGCCGAGCCGTAGTCGACGGTTTGGCGGCGCGCGGAACAGGAGGAGGAACGATGGCAACTGTGGGCAAAAGCGATACCAGAACGGGCAGAATCCGGCCCGCCCGCATGGGCGATGTCCGGGCCATCCATGCCCTGCTCACCACCTTTGCCAACAAGGGTTTGATGCTGCCCCGCTCGATCAGTTCCCTGTACGACCACCTGCGCGATTTCATCGTCTACGAGGAAGAGGGGAGGGTGTACGGGATCTGCGCCCTGCATATCTGCTGGGACGATCTGGCGGAGATCCGCTCGCTGGCGGTGGCCGAGGAACGGCAGAAATGCGGGGTCGGCGCCATGCTGGTGGAATCCTGCCTGGACGAGGCCAGGAGCCTGGAGATCGACAAGGTCTTTGTGCTCACCTATCAGGCCGCTTTTTTTCGCAAGTTCGGATTCGTCGACCGGGACAAGCAGGATTTGCCGCACAAGATCTGGAGCGACTGCATCCACTGCGCCAAATTTCCCGACTGCGACGAGGACGCCCTGATCCGCACCGGGCTTGCCGTCCGTCCATGACCGGCTGCCCGCGCGCGCCGATCATGGCGTAATGAAGACAAAAGATAAAAAAAATTCAGACCCGTATTGGGGGAAACATAATGGTGGGACAGGTACTTGCCAAGATATTTGGCAGCAAGAACGACAGGATGCTCAAGCAGTACCGCAAGGTGGTCGACAGGATCAACGAGCTGGAACCTTCGATTGAGCCGCTTTCCGATGCCGAGTTGGCCGCCAAGACGGTCGAGTTCAGGGAGCGGATCGCCCAGGGCGAGACCCTGGACGACCTGCTGCCCGAGGCCTTTGCCGTGGTTCGGGAGGCGGGCCGGCGGGTGCTTGGCGAGCGTCATTTCGATGTCCAGTTGATCGGCGGCGTTGTGTTGCACGAAGGCAAGATCGCCGAGATGAAAACCGGCGAGGGCAAGACCCTGACCTCGACCGC
>WQUH01000168.1 GCA_009782165.1 Pseudomonadota bacterium
TCGCTGCCGCGATAATCATTGAATTTTGAAGTGACAATGGAAAATTACATGCAGGTCGGCATGTACGCGGTCAAATAACCATCGGAACCAGCGGCCCGGCGGCCGCACAGACAACGAGCGCGAAGATTATGGTCACCTTGCAACCCATCGCTCCCCAGGACATCGAGGCCGAGAGTTTTCGGATCATCGAGCGCGAACTCGGCCCCACCCGTTTTTCTCCCGAGGAGTTCGCCGTGGTGCGGCGCGCCATCCATGCCACCGGCGATTTCGGTTTTGCCGGGCAGTTCCGCTTCCATCCCGAGGCGATTGCCGCGGGCCTGGCGGCGATCCGGGCCGGCAAAAACATCCTGGTGGATGTCACCATGGCGGCCAGCGGCATCTCCGCCGTTCTGCTGGCCCGGTTCGGCAACCGGGTGATCTGCCGGGTGGCGGAGCCTGAAACCGCGGCCCTGGCCAAGGCCAATGGCACCACCCGCTCCGATGCCGCCATCGTTCGCAGTATCGACGATGCGATCGGCATCGTTGCCGTGGGCAATGCCCCGACCGCGCTGCTCAAGGCGATGGACCTGATCGACCGGGGACTCTTTGCCCCGGATCTGGTCATCGGCGTGCCGGTGGGCTTTGTCAACGCGGCCGAGTCCAAGGAGCTGCTGGCAGAAAAGGCGTATCCCTTCATCACCGCCCTGGGACGCAAGGGCGGCACGCCCGTGGCGGTGGCCGCGGTCAACGCCCTGCTCAAGCTGGCTTGAAGCGTCGACCATGACCACCTCGGCCGGGAAACGAAAAAAAACGCTGCGCAGCGGCTATACCACCGGGGCCTGCGCCGCGGCGGCAGCCAAGGCGGCCACGCTCTGTCTGCTGGGGCAGGGGGCTGTAGAGAGGGTGGAGATCCCCTTTCCCGACGGCTCGCGCCATTGTTTTTCGCTGTGCCGCATCGGCGGGCCGCCGGCGCAACCGGCCCTGGCCACCGTGGTCAAGGATGCGGGCGACGACCCCGACGTCACCAACGGGGCCGAGATCGGGGCCGAGGTGCGCTGGCTTGCGGGCGGGCGGCCGGAGCGGATCGTTGTGACCAACGGTCCCGGCGTCGGCCTGGTCACCAAGCCCGGCCTGCCGGTGCCGGTGGGCGAGGCGGCCATCAATCCCGTTCCCCGGCGGATGATCCGGGCGGCGGTGACCGAGGCCCTGGCGGGTTCGGGCCGCGAAGACGAGGGGCTGGAGGTTCGCATTTTCGTGCGGGACGGCGAGATCCTGGCGGAGAAGACGCTCAACCGGCGTCTGGGGGTGATCGGCGGCCTGTCGATTCTCGGCACCACCGGCATTGTGCGGCCGGTCTCGGCCGAGGCGTGGACCGACACCATCGAGGCTTCGATGCGGGTGGCCCGCGCCCTCGGCCTCACCGAGGCGATTCTGTCCACCGGCCGCACCTCCGAGGCCATGGTCCAGGGCTTGCTGCGCCTGCCCGAGGAGACGCAGGTGATGATGGGCGACTACCTCCGCTATGCCCTGGAGGCGGCCCGGCGGCACGGCTTTTCCCGCATCCACCTGGCGGCGATGTGGGGCAAGCTGGTCAAGGCGGCCCTGGCCGTGCCCCAGACCCATGTCCGCCACGGCGCCCTGGAGGTCCGGCAGGCCGCCGATCTGCTGGCAGCGCTCGGACTGGACCAGGCCCGCGCCGCCGAACTTGGCGCCGCCAACACCGCGCGCGAGATCTACGACCGCTTGCGGTCCATGGGCCGCGACGACCTGATCGGCGCGGTCTGCCGCCGGGCCGGCGAGCAGGCCCGGCGCTGGTCCGGCCTGCCGGTGCGGGTTTACCTGGTGACAGCCGAGGCAGGGGTGGTCCATGTCGCGGATTGAGCTGATCGGCATCAGCGGCCCGGCGCTGGCCCCGGAACATGGGGCGCTGGTGCGCGGCTGCGCCGCCATTGTCGCCTCCCGCCGCCATCGCGCCCTGGTGGCCGGTCTGCCCCAGCCGGTGCTCGACATCGCGCCGGTCGCGGCCATGCTCGACCGGGTGGCGGACATTTTAGACGGTGGCGGCGACGTGGCGATCCTGGCCAGCGGCGATCCGCTGTTCTACGGCATCGGCCGCAGCCTGATCGACCGCTTCGGCCCGGAACGGTTGACCATCAGACCGGCGCTGTCGGCCCTGCAACTGGCCTGCGCCCGCTTTCGCGTGCCGTGGGACGATCTGGCCCTGCTGAGCGCGCATGGCCGGGCGAGCGACAATCTCCCCGGCCGCATTCTCCGCCATCAGCGGGCCATGCTGTTGACCGATGGCCGCAACAGCCCGGACCGGGTGGCGGCCGAACTCCTGGCCGCGCTGACCGACTGCGGGGACGCGGAGCGGATCGGCGCTCTCCGCATCCGGGTGGCCGAAAATCTGGGGCTGGAAGACGAGCGGCTGACCAGCGGCGATCTTGCCGCCATCGCGGGTCGCTCCTTTGGCCCGCTGAACATGATGCTGATCGAGCAGCCATCCGCGCCCGCCCCCTTTCCCCTGGGGCTCTGCGAGGACGACATCCGTCATTCCCGTGGCCTGATCACCAAGGACGAGGTGCGGGCCGCCACCCTGCACCGGCTGCGGCTGCCCGCCACGGGCGTGTTCTGGGACATCGGCGGCGGGTCGGGCGCGGTCTCCCTGGAGGCGGCCAGGCTGTGCCCGGAGCTGACGATCCGCACGGTCGAGAAAAAGGCGGAGGAACAGGCCAACATCCGGGCCAACATCCGCCAGTTCGGCGCGTATTCGATCCGTCTGGTCTGCGGCGAAGCGCCCGAGGCCCTGGCCGATTTGCCCGCGCCCGACCGCGTCTTCATCGGCGGCAGCGGCCAGCGGCTGGAGGCGATCGTCGAGGCAGCGGCAGCCCGCCTGGCCGACGGCGGCCGGATTGTGCTCAATGCGGTGCTGGCCCGAACCGAGACCCTTGCCCTGGCCTGTTTCGAGCGCCTGGGGCTGCGGGTGTCGGCCAGCGTCATTGCGGTCAGCCGCCGGCCCAGGCCCGGCGGCGAGCCTCGGCAATTCAACCCCATAACCCTTATCACAGGCGATAAACCATGAGTGACAATCCCTTCGCGCGGACCGGCCATCTCTATCTGGTCGGCGTCGGTCCCGGCGATCCGGAACTGATGACCTGCAAGGCTGCGCGCATCCTGCGCGATGCCAAGGTGTGGGCCGCGCCCACGGCCAGGGAGGGCGGCCAGAGCAGCGCCCTGCGGATCGCCGAACAGATGGTGCCCACCAATGGCCGCACCGTGCTTTCGCTCTTTTTTCCGATGCAGAAGGTCTTTCTCGGGCAGGAAACCGACGGGCAACTGCTGGTTGCCTGGCAGCGGGCGGCCGACGAGATCGTCCGTCACCTCGACCGCGGCGAGGATGTGGCCTTTCCCACCCTGGGGGATGCCACCCTCTATTCCACCGCCTTCTATCTGCTGGCCATGATCCAGGAGCAACGGCCGCACGCGCCGGTGACCGTGATCCCCGGCATCACCGCCATGGCGGCCTGCGCCGCCTCGCAGTCCAGCCCGCTTGCCCTGGGCGACGATGTCCTGGTGGTGGTGCCGGCCGCCTTCGAGGATGAGCGGCTGCGCTCGATCCTCGCCACCTTTGACGCCGTGGTCCTGATGAAGGTGCATCGGCGGATCGGCGTGCTGATCGACCTGCTCGACGAACTGGGGCTCACCGATTGCGCGGTGCTGATCGAGTGTTCGGGCATGAAGAACGAACGGGTTTACACCGATGTCCGCGAGGCCAGGGACCGGAAGCTGCACTACTTTTCCACCATGATCGTCCGCAAGAAAAAGGTACAGGTGGCCAATGGAACCGGTCAGCGCGCCGCCTGAAGCGGTCTTGCATCCCGTGGTCTTTCTCGGCGCCGGTCCCGGCGACCCGGAACTGATCACCCTCAAGGGCCGCCGCCTGCTCGATGCGGCGGATGTGGTGGTCTATGCCGGCAGCCTGGTCAACGCCGCCCTGCTCGCCGGGATCAAGGCCGTCTGCCACGACAGCGCCCCGCTCGATCTGGAGGCGATCCTGCGGCTTCTGACCGAGGGGTATCGGCGGGGTTTGCGGGTGGTGCGGCTGCACACCGGCGATCCGGCCATCTACGGCGCGATCCGCGAGCAGATGCGGGAACTCGATGCGGCCGGCATCCCCTACGAGGTGGTGCCGGGCGTGAGTTCGGTCTTTGCCGCCGCCGCCGCCCTGAAAAGGGAGCTGACCGTGCCCGAGGCGACCCAGACCGTGATCCTGACCCGCCAGGCCGGCCGCACCCCGGTGCCGGAGCGCGAGTCGCTGCGCAATCTGGCCGCTGCCCAGGCCACGATGTGCATTTTCCTGAGCGTGGCGATGATCGAAACAGTGGTCGACGATCTGCTGGCCGGCGGTTATCCGGCCGCCACTCCGGTTGCCGTGGTCGAGCGGGCCAGTTGGCCGG
>WQUH01000169.1 GCA_009782165.1 Pseudomonadota bacterium
CTGCGCCTCCGCGATCCGTTTGCTGATCTTGGTCCGTTCCTCGGCCCGGGGTGGAATGCTGTTGGTGGCCTCGTTGAATTTGGCGATCAGTTCCTGGACCTTGGGCGACAGGATCATTTTGCCGTCCACGGCGGCATTGTGCTCGAAGCCGATCAGAAAGGAGAGCACGGTGGTGACGACCACCGCCACCAGGACGTTGGGCACCCGAGGGGCGATGCGCCTCAAGGTGATCATGATCGCCAGGGCCAGCCCCCCGATGAACAAGGTCGGCCAATGGGTGTAATGGATTGCGGACTGCACCACGCGGATGATGGTCGTGTAGTGATGCTCCATGTTGTCGACATTGACCCCGAACATCTTGGACAACTGCGAGGAGGCAATGATGATGGCGGCGGCGTTGGTGAAGCCGTTGACCACCGGATGGGAAAGGAAGTTGACCACCAGGCCCAGACGCAGGACGCCGAGCGCCAACTGAAAGATGCCGACCAGAAGCGAAAGCAGGATCGCAAAGGCGATGTACCCTTCGCTGCCGGCGGTGGCCAGCGGCTCCAGCGAGGCCGCCGTCATCAGGGAAACCACGGCCACCGGCCCGGTGGCCAACTGCCGGCTCGAACCGAACAGGGCGGCGACCAGCGGCGGCAGAAAGGAGGCATACAGGCCGTAGTAGGCGGGCATGCCGGCCAGTTGCGCATAGGCCATGGACTGGGGGATCAGCACCAGGGCCACGGTCAGACCGGCAAGACTGTCCGCCTTGAATAGGGCGAAATTGTATCCGGAGAACCAATCAAGGAAGGGAAAAATACGTTTGATCATATGTTCGTTTCACCTCAACTCGTCCAAAATTATAGGTCGCATACCTGGATATCGCTTCACCGCTGCCCGCTTGCCAGCATCCGCCGGCAGGCGCCGATGAGATCTTTGTAGAGGGTTCCGACGTTGTACAGATTGTTCATCCGGAAACGGACCATGCTGTCGACCATGGAAAAGACGATCAGCGCCAGTCTCCGGGCGGCGATATCCCCGGTGATGGAGCCGTCGCGCTGGCCCGTGACGATGGCGGTCTCAAAAATATCGACAAAGCAGTTGTAGACAGCCTCGAGGTGATCCCGGCATTCGAGATTGTTTTCCGCCAGTTCGTAGGGATACCGCTGATGGAGAATGGCGAACAGATCCTCTCTGCTCTCGGCCATATGCAGGTAGAAAGAGATCGATTCCTCAACCATGTCCAGCCCGGTCTTTTCCGATTCCGTGTTCCGGTATCGTTCGAATTCCGACAGGATCCCCTCCTTCAGGCTGCTCAGAATCGTCAGGAAGAGTCCCTGCTTGCTTTTGAAATGGTAGAAGATGGTGCCCTCGGCGGCGCCGGTTATCTTGGTCAGCTCGCCCATGGCCGTATCTTTGTAACCCTTGTGGGAAAACAGATGGGTCGCGGCCTGGAGAATCACGTCTTTCTTGGTCATGCCGAGGTCCGGGAGTTGACGGGAAAGTGGACTGAGCGCTCAGTCAGTTTGCTATAAAAAAAATCCGTCTGAGCGTCAAGTGTAAAGTAAAACTGACGGCGCAATTCAATGAAGATGATACGAGGGCAAGAGAAAATGAACTGATATTCACCTCTCTGTCCTTGATGGTTCCCGATCCAGGCCAACTGCCCAGGAGAAAATCCGCATTCCGCAGGGCTGCTGTCTTCTCCGCGGGCACTGAGCCGAGCCGTCAACCGGCCCGTTTTCTGTGGCGCGCCAGCAACGGCGTCCTTTTGCTGTTGGTGAGGGTTTTTTTGCCACGCACAAAAACGATCGCATGCAACTGTCACTTTTTCTGCACAACCCTGCCAGGCTCACTCGATGTCACCAATGCTGCACGGTGAAAGCATTTTAATTTCAGCCAATTACAATCAAGCCGGGGATGTTGTCACCATATCTATACAGTTCGGCCGGTGCAGCCGCGCAACCATGCGGGCTACTCTGTCTGATTCAACAATCTAACAGGTTGATATAGAGCATAAAAAAAATTAGTATACGCTGGCCGTTCAACTGGCCCCAGTTCTGCATCTGGACGAAGAGAGAGGAGTATGCCGACTACAGCGGAAAGCGATCATGACGAACGGACAACCCCAGCATCCGCCCGCGGGCCACGAATATCTCGACCTCAAGCAGGCCGCGATCATCTGTTCCGTCTCCGAAGAACGGTTCAACAAATGGATCGACAAAGGAGTCGTCCCGGTGGTCGAGGGCAAGGAAGGGAGATTGATTCATTCCCACGATCTGGTCCAGCACCTCGTCCGGCACAACATCCCTATTCCCGACCGGCTCCTGCAGGGCAACAGCAGGAAGATTCTCTTCGTGCTCACCGACGAATCCATCCCGCACACGGTAACGATCGAGGTCATCCGGACCCTCTGCGCGCTGCGAAAGGAAACAGCCTACATTTTCGATTTTGTCCGGTTCGACGACAACCTCGAACTCAAAGTCATCACCTTTCATCCGGACAAGATCGTGCTGTTGCAGGAGAACCCCGACGACAGGGAGCCGGTGCGGCTCTTGCGGAAATTGACCAACGATGCCACTCCCGTCTATGCCTTTGCCGCCGAACGGGCCGTTGAACTCAAACAGTTTTTGAGCGAATGAAACAGGACATCGAGAACTTGGCCCGCACATTTGTACAGCCGTTCAGGGGAAAATCTGCTACCACTACAACCTGAGGACGGGTACGACATAAAACAAAAAGATGGCGGCGGCAACGGGGCGGAGGCATATGGGCAGGGACAGGGGAGAGTGGCGGCAATGGAAGTGAAACGGCAGAGCAACAGGGATGTGGTTCGTCCGTCCTCACCGGCGGCGGCCTTCGTATAAACTCGAATGTTCATCGACAAACAAAAAGAGGAGAGCAACATGAAGTTTTTTCGAGATCTGAACCAATTCATGGTGGCCGGGGCCAAAGCCCATGCCCGGTGGGAATTGGAAACGTCCCGTACCATTTTGCAGAGCCGCAAACGGCTGCTGGTGCTGGGACTGCTGATGATCCCCATTTTCGTTGGCGGCTATGCCTTTGCCGATGCGGTCAGCCAGGCCGTGCCAAACTTCATCGGCGGTAAAACCGCCTACGGACCGTCGCATTACACCAACCTGATCTTTGGCGCCTCGATCCTGGTTGGCATCTGTGCCGGCCTGATCACCGGCTGCATCGGCGCCGGCGGCGGCTTCATCATCGCCCCGGCCCTGATGAGCGCCGGCGTCAAGGGTATCCTCGCGGTCGGCACCGACCTGTTCCACATCTTTGCCAAGGCGATCATGGGCTCGGTTCTGCACCGCAAGATGGGCAACATCTCGATCTCCCTGGCCGTCACCTTCCTGCTCGGCTCCCTGATCGGCGCCTCGGTCGGCGGCTGGGGCAACCGGGTGATCTATGATCTCAATCCGGTCTTGAGCGACATGTTCATCACCATCGTCTACGTCTTCATCCTCGGCTTCCTCTCCTTCTACGCCGTGGTCGACGTCCTCAAAGCCCGCTCCAAGAAGGCGGTGGTCGTGGAAGGCGCGACCAGGATTGCCGAGGAAATCCCGGCCCTGGGCAAGATGGTGCAGTCCGTCAACCTGCCGCCGATGCTGACCTTCGACGAGGCGATCACCCCGGGCGGCCGCCGGATCTCCTGGCTCTTCCTGGTGATCAGCGGTTTCATCGTCGGTTTGGCGGCGTCCATCATGGGCGTGGGCGGCGGCTTCCTCACCTTCCCGATGTTTGTCTACGGCCTGGGCGTCTCCTCCATGACCACCGTCGGCACCGACATCTTCCAGATCGTGTTCACCTCCGGGTATACCGCCATCGTCCAGTATGGCATCTACGGTTTCATCTTCTACACCCTGGCCATGGGTATGCTGCTCGGCTCCCTGATCGGCATCCAGGTTGGCTCGATCGTCACCAAGGTTGTCCCCGGCACCACCATCCGCGGTTTTTTTGCGGTGACCGTATCGGCCGGTTTCTTCAACCGGCTCTGCGCCCTGCCGGACAAGCTGGGGCGGATGGGCTATATCAACCTGTCCAAGGATGTCCTTTCAATAATTGATCTCATCGGCAATGTGGTCTTCTTCGCCCTCATCATTGCCTTCGCGGTGTGGGTCTTCTATTGCTTTTTCGCTAATCTCAGCACCTTGAGGGGGGAGGCTCGTTAATTATGGCAAGCACAGCGCAACTCAAAACCACGGGAATACTCATGCTGATCGGGTTTTTCGTGGTCCTCGGTATTCTCTTTTCGCCGATCTTTCCGGGGATCACAGCCGGTTCCAAGGTGAACGGTCTCGATTATCTCGACAACTTCTTCAACTCGTTGGCCAAAAGCTCGGCCTACTACATCCCCGAACAGATTCAAAAAGCGGAGAAGTACAAAGGCCAGCAGTTCACCGCCTCCTTAAAAATGAAATCCGCCGGCGAAGCCGCGA
>WQUH01000170.1 GCA_009782165.1 Pseudomonadota bacterium
GAGAACGCCCCGAGGGCCTGGGCCGCGTCTTCGATCACATACGCGCCGTGCCGCGCGGCAATGGCCGCCGCCTCCCGCACATCCGCCACCCGGCCGCCGAGGTGGGCGGGAATGACGGCCAGGGTGCGTTCATTGCACAGGCCGGCTAACTGTTGCGGGTCAAGGTCGATGCCGGCGGCGACGGTATCGCAGACGACGGCGTGCAGGCCGGGAACCAGCCTCGTGGCCAGCGGCACCAGCGGGCAGTTGTAGGCGGGCGCGATAACGGTATTTCTGTCCGGGTGGCGGCGGCGCAGGGTCTTGAGGGCAACCACCAGGGCGGCGGTGCCGGAACAGGTCAGGATCGGCTCCGGCAGGCCGGGCCACTGGCCAAGCCCCTCGGCAAAGGACTGTCCGGGCCGGCGGCAGTAGTCGCTCCAGAGCAGGGGCAGCCCCGCCGTGGGCGGCAGTTCACGCCGGGTTCGCGCTCCGGGCGCCATCGCGGTCATGTTCCTTGCCGGCGGCGCCGGCGCTTTCATCCTTGGCAAGGCAGAGCACCCCGAGCACGATCAGCAGGCCGCCCGCCACCTTGAACAGGGTGAGCGGCTCATGGAAGAGCCAGACGGAAAGGATGGTGACGCTGACCAGCTCCAGGTGCGAGGCGGCAAAGGCAGGGCCGATGGGCGCATAGCGCAGCAGGGTCATCCAGGAGACAAAGGAGCAGAGATACCCGAACAGCGCGCCGTACGACCAGGGACTGGCCACGATCCGCAGCACCCAGTTCAGGCCGAATTCCAGCGGTTCGGCGGCGGCGCCGGCCAGCTTGAAGCAGATCTGCGCCAGGGTGTCCGAGGCCATCAGACACAAAAAACCGATCAGATAAAAGCGCTTCATACGCCCAGCCCCACCAGCATCACCCCGGCGGTGATCAGGACGATGCCCGCCACCCGCCAGGGGGTGAGGCGCTCCTTGAACATCAGGCGGCCGGCGATCATCAGGACCACGATGTTGATCGAACCGAGCATGACCCCGGCGGCCAGGGGCACCTGCGACAAAAAGGCCGCCCAGACGAAGAATTCGCCGAGGTAGCACAGCACGCCCGCCCACAGCCAGGGGCGGCGGGCCATGTGCTTCCAGTGGCTGAGGGCGTCCAGATCCAGACCGTGGGCGGCCGCGGCCTTGAAGGCCAAATGGCCGAAGGTGTCCATGGACATGTTCAACAGCCACAGGGTGACAGCCAGTGCGGTCATGCCGACGCCGCCAGGGCCGGGTTTGCAATCCGGCGCTCCGCCTTTGCCTCTTCCCGCGGCGGCGGCACAGGCTCTTTGGCGGCGGCGGCCAGATCCGCTCCTTCTCCCGCATCCAGACGGCTGAGGAAGAAACGGGCGGTGGCGTCGGCCACCAGGTGCCGCTCCTGGTCCACCGTGACCATGTGGTAGCTGTCGTACAGCCTGAGCAGCTCCGTGGGACCGGCCAGGCGGCTTTGCATGTACAGGGCGTTTTTGCGCAGCCCGGCGATATCGTCGTTGTCGGCATGGACAATCAGGGCCGGGGTGCGGATCGACGCCAACCTCTTTTTCACCGCGTCCACCATGCGCCAGAGTTCACGGAGAATAGCGCCCGGCGTGCTGGTGTGCCCGGCGGCGGAGGTATCGCCGCTCTTCAGTTTGGCCACGATGCGCCGGCGCAGATGCTCGTTTTTGATGCCATAGGGGAAAGACTCGACAAAGTGGTAGCGATCGCCGATGAACGGCAGACGCAACAGGGGGGACAGAAACCTGAACTTGGGGATGCTCCATCCATCCCAGGTCAGGGTGGTGGAATACAGGGCCATGCCGCGCACCAGGTCGGGCTGCCGATCCGCCAGGAGCAGGCTGAGCACGGCCCCGGCGGACAAACCGCCGACAAAGACCACGTCCGCGTGCTCCCGCAGCCGGAACAGCGCCTGCTCCGCGCTGGCCGCCCAGTCGCGCCAGCCGGTGGCCAAGAGGTCCGCCTCTGTGCCGCAATGCCCGGCCAGCACGGGACAGAATACGGTAAATCCGTATTTGTTCAGCCGTTTGGCCACGCTGAGCATCTCCGTGGGCGTGCCGGTCAGGCCATGCACCAGCAGGATGCCGACCCGGCTGCCGGGAAAAAAGTGATCCATTGTTTTCATCTGCCGCACTGTCGCGGGGGAAGACTCCATGACCACAGCGATTGCTACCGCGTCACCCGGCGCAGGATCGCATCGAGCAGGCGCATGGCCAGGTCGATTTCCCCACGGGTGATATGCAGGGACGGGGCAAAGGTGATGACGTTCTTGTAGTAGCCGCCCACGTCCAGCACCAGGCCGTACTGTTTGCCGTCCACCTCGATGTCGCCCTTCATGCCCTCGTCCACCATGCGGTCGAGCAGGGCCTTGTCCGGGGTGAAGCCGTCGGGGGCGCAGATCTCCGCGCGCAGGGCCAGACCCAGCCCATCGACATCGCCGATGACGGGGTAGCGGGACTGGAGTTCCCGCAGGCCGCTGAGGAAATAGGCGCCCAGTTCGTTGACGTTTTGTTCATAGTCGGTTTCGGCCAGCATCCGCATGGTTTCCAGCGCCACGGCCGTGCCCAGCGGGTTGCTGGCAAAGGTGGAGTGGGTGGAGCCGCAGGGGAAGACCTGGGGGTTGATGAGCTCCTCGCGCGCCCAGACGCCGGCCAGGGGGTTGAGCCCGTTGGTCATGGCCTTGCCGAAGATCACCACATCCGGCTTGATCCCGAAGTGTTCCAGGCCCCAGAGTTTGCCGGTGCGGTAAAAACCCATCTGGATTTCATCGTCCACCAGCAGGATCTTGTGCTCCTCCAGGATCCGCTTGAATTTGGGGTAGTAGTCTTTGGGGGGCACCACATAGCCGCCCGTGCCCTGGATGCATTCGATATAAAAGGCGGCGTACTCGGCCTCGCCGCCGCCGGGCGCCTTGGGATCCCACAGACCGTAGTACTCGGTCTCGAAAAACCGCTCAAACTGGCTGACGCAGTACAGTTCGCAGTCGTCGCGCCGTTTTTTGTAGGGGCAGCGGAAGCAGTAGGGAAAGGGAACGAACATGCCCCGGTCGCCGAACTGCCCGTAGCGCCTGCGGTAGCGGTAGGAAGAGGTGATGGCCGAAGCGCCCAGGGTCCGGCCGTGGTAGCCGCCCTCGAAGGCCAGCATCAGGCTCTTGCCCTTGCAGGCGTTGCGCACCAGTTTCAGGGAATCTTCAACGGCCTGGGAACCACCCACGTTGAAATGCACCCGGCCGTCCGCATCCCAGATGGCCTTCATCGCCCTGCACAGCCGGGCGGCCAGCTCCACCTTTTCCTTATGCAGGTATTGCGAGGCAACCTGCGGCAGGGTGTCGATCTGGCGTTTCAGGGCCGTGTTCAGCCGTTCGTTGCCATAGCCGAAGTTGACGGCCGAATACCACATCTGCAGATCCAGATAGGGCGTATCGTGGACATCGTATAAAAAGGAACCGGAACAGCCGGCGAAAAACTTGGGCGGCTCCAGATAGTGGACAGTGTCTCCGTGGGAACAGTAGATGGCCTCCTCGCGGAGCAGGGCCTGTTCGTCAAATGCGGGGCGTTTCACGCTTGCCTCCAGGGTGTCGGATAATCGAACGTACTTGTTTGGAATGTCGGATGGTCAGACTGTCCCTGCTGCCGCCAGGGCGGCGGGGACGGATTGCGGATGCGCGGCCTCGGCCAGCCTGAGGGCGACATCGTGAAAGTCGACAAAGGTCAGGTGGGGATAACCCTCGCGTTCGCAGTGGCCTTGCAGTTCCTTGCCCTGTCTGGCAAGCACCAGCGAGGAGATGCCGGCGAGGCAGCAGTCGGAATGCCCGTCGCCGATCAGCAGGATCTTACCTCCCAGGGCCTGGGCCACGCCGCACTTGCACACGCCGGAAGGACATCCTGCTTTGCCGAACGGGAATTCCAGCCGGTATGCGGATGCGCCCATGCGCCGCAGGCGGTTGGCGATGATCGGCATCTCGCGTACGCCGTGCCGGGAGAGGATGCGCCTGATGGCGTAGTCCAGGCCGTCGCTGACCACGGTGCAGCTTACGCCCCGTGATGCGCAGTCTTGGGCGAAGTCGGCGAAGCCATCGGTGAGCGGAACAGAGTCGAGAAAATCATCGAGCAAATGGATCGGGGCATCGAGCAACCGAACCTGCCGGTCCATGCAGGCGCGGGCGGTGATCCTGCCGGCCAGCCACTCCGCCTCCACCTCTTCCCAGGCAGGGTGGGCAAACCGCTTGAGCAGCGCGTCGGTCACGTCAAAGGGGGTGATGGTGCCGTCGAAGTCGCAGATAATGCGCCAATCTTCCGAATCCTGGCCAAGTATGGATGCCGCGGTGGGTGTGGTCATGGGTTTCTCGGGGGGTAATCAGGTCAAGTTGTGCCACTGCGGAAAAGCAAGGCGCATGCCAGTGCGGGATGCC
>WQUH01000171.1 GCA_009782165.1 Pseudomonadota bacterium
AAGCCGTTGGTGCCGGGCAGGCCCACCGCCGCCAGGGTAAAGAGGAGAAAGAAGCCGGCAAAGACCGGCATGGTCGAGGCCAGGCCGCCATAGGCCGCGATTTCACGGGTATGGGTCCGTTCGTAGACCATGCCCACGGCCAGGAACAGGGCCCCGGTGACCACGCCGTGGTTGATCATCTGCAGGATGGATCCTTCCAGGCCCCGCTGACTCAAGGCGAACAGCCCCAGGGTGACGAAACCCATGTGGCTGACCGAACTGTAGGCGATCAGGCGTTTGAGATCGGTCTGGGCCAGGCAGATGACGGCGCCGTAGACAATGGCGATCACCGACAGCGCCAGCATGGGCAGCATCATCTGCTGGGTGGCCTCCGGCAGGATGGGCAGGGAAAAGCGCAGGAAACCGTATGCGCCCATCTTGATCAGCACGCCGGCCAGGATGACCGAACCGGCGGTTGGGGCCTCGGTGTGGGCGTCGGGCAGCCAGGTATGCACCGGCCACATCGGCACCTTGACCGCAAAGGCGGCGAAAAAGGCCCAGAAAAGCACGAGTTGCAGCCTGATGGGATAGTCCTGCCCGGCCAGTTTGACAATGTCAAAGGTCTGACCGCCGTTCTGATAGAGGAGGATGATGCCGACCAGCATCAGCAGACTGCCGACCAGGGTGTAGAGAAAGAATTTGACGGTGGCGTAGATCCGGTTCGGACCGCCCCAGATCCCGATGAGCAGAAACATCGGGATGAGCATGGCCTCCCAGAAGATGTAGAACAGGATAAAATCGGTGGCGCAGAACACCCCCATCATGGCTCCTTCCAGGAGCAGCATGGCAATGAAGAATTCCGACACCCGGTCGCTGACCGATTTCCAGGACACCAGCACCGACAGCGCGATAATCAGGGCGGTGAGCAAGAGAAAAAGAATGCTGATGCCGTCGATGCCCAGACTGTAGTTGATGTTCAGGGCGGGGATCCACGGGCGGTGTTCGATGAACTGCATGGCGTGGGTCGACTTGTCGAACAGCAGGACCAGCGGCAGGGTCAGGCACAGTTCGACCAGACTGACGAAGAGCGCCATGGTCCGGATGGTGGTGGTGTGCTGCCTGGGGACGCACAGCAACGACACGCCGCCGAGGACGGGAAAGAAGATCAGGGTGCTGAGCAATGGCATGGTCATCGCGATTTTTTCGTAATAGTTCGGGTTAGAGGCCGATCAGCAGCACGGCCACCAGGGCCAGGGCGCCGCCGCCCATCCAGGCGAGGTAATGCGAAATCTGGCCGTCCTGCAGCCCTCGCAACCGTTCGGCCAGCCGGCCGATGCTCCGGGGCAGGCCGTTGACCACGCCCTCGATGCAGGCCACGTCAACGATCCGCAGCACCACCTTGCGGCTGAGGGTCAGGGTCGGCTTGACCAGGATGGCGTCGTACAGTTCATCGACATAGTACTTGCGCAACAGCATCCGGTAGATCATGGGCAGCCGTTCGGCCAGCAGGCCGGGCAGGTGCGGCCGCATCCGGTACAGATAATAGGCCAGGCCGATGCCACAGGCCCCGGCCAGGACCGAACTGAACATGAGCAGGCCCTCGACGAAGCCGGACACATGCACATGGGGATGGCCAAGCACCGGTTCGAGGAAAGCGGCCCAGCGGTTGCCGCCGCCCAGCAGGGCGGGCACGCCGAACCAGCCCGCGGCCACGGCGCCGACCGCCAGCAGCATCAGGGGCACGGTGACCACTGCCGGGGACTCGTGCAGATGGTGGCGCTGTTCCTCGGTGCCGCGGAATTCGCCGTGGAAGATGAGGAACAGGAGGCGGAAGGAATAGAAGGCGGTCATGAAGGCGACCAGGGTGCCGATGGCCCAGGCGAACTTGCCCGCCGCCAGGTCGGTGTTGAAGGCCATGAGCAGGATCTCGTCCTTGCTGAAAAAGCCAGCCAGGCCGGGCACGCCGGCAATGGACAGCGAGGCGAGGAGAAAGGTCCAATAGGTGATGGGCATCTGCCGTTTCAGGCCGCCCATGGAGCGCACATCCTGCTCGTGGTGCATGCCGAGGATCACCGAGCCGCAGCCGAGAAACAGCAGGGCCTTGAAAAAGGCATGGGTGAACAGATGGAAGACACCCGCCGAATAAGCGCCGACGCCGCAGCCGATGAACATGTAGGCCAACTGGCTGACTGTAGAATAGGCCACCACCCGCTTGATGTCGGTCTGGACCAGGGCGATGGTGGCGGCGAACAGGGCCGTGATCGCGGCGAGCACCGTGATCAGGTTGAGGGTCGTGGGCGAGAGGGCGAAGATCGGATTGCAGCGGGCGACCAGAAAGACGCCGGCCGTGACCATGGTGGCGGCATGGATCAGGGCGCTGACCGGGGTCGGGCCTTCCATGGCGTCGGGCAGCCAGACATGGAGCGGGATCTGGGCCGACTTGCCGATGGCCCCGCAGAAAAGCAGGAGCGCAATCAGGGTGGCCGCGTCGATCTGGTTGCCAAGGAGGTTGAAGGTCTTGCCCTGCAGGATGCCGACATTGCTGAACACCTCCTGATAGTGGAGGCTGCCGAACAGGGTGAAGATGAGCAGCAGGCCGATGAGAAAACCGAAATCACCGAACCGGTTGACGATGAAGGCCTTTTTGCCGGCATCGGCGGCCGACTGTTTGTTGAAGTAGAAGCCGATCAGCAGGTATGAAGAGAGTCCCACCGCCTCCCAGCCGAAAAAGAGCTGGAGAAAATTGTTGCCCAGCACCAGCATGAGCATCGAGAAGGTGAACAGGCTCAGGTAGGCGAAGAAACGGTAATAGCCTTCCTCGCCCTTCATATAGCCCACCGAATAGATATGGACCAGCGAACTGACGCTGGTGACCACGATCAGCATCACCGCGGTCAGTTGGTCGACCAGAAAGCCGACTGAAACAGTCAAGTTGCCGGACAGGATCCAGGTGTAGATGTCCTGGTTGATGATCACGCCCGACCGGACCCGGAAAAAGGCGGACAGGGCGCAGCAGAAGGAAATCAGCACCGCGAGGATCGGCAGCCAGTGCGCCCGCGCGCCCCAGCGCCTGCCCACAAGCAGGGTGACGATAAAGGAGGCCAGCGGCAACAGGGGAATGGCAAGCAGTGAGGCCGGCATGTGCTTTAACCTTGCAGATGGTTGATGGTATCGACGTGGACGCTGCGCCTGCTGCGATAGAGGGCAATGGCGATGCCCAGCCCGATGGCGGCCTCGGCCGCGGCCACGGTGATGATGAAAAAGGTGAAGGCCTGGCCGCGCACACTGTCGAGGAAATGGCTGAGCGCCACCAGGTTGAGGTTGACGCCGTTGAGCATCAGCTCGATGGACAGAAACATGACGATCACGTTGCGACGGGTGAGAAAGCCGCACACGCCGATGCAAAACAGGATGGCCGCCAGGGCCATGTACCAGGACAGGGGAATCACCGGAGCACCTCCTGATGGTCGGCATGGGCCGCGGAACATGCCGTGGCCTCGCATTCGCCGGCTGCGCCGACACGTTCACCCTGGTTCCGACGCGCCAGCACCAGGCCGCCGATCAGGGCGACCAGCAAGATCAGGCCCGCGATCTCGAAGGGCAGCAGATAGTTGGCATAGAGTTCCTGGCCCAGGGCCTTGGTATGGGTTGCCTGGCGAATGGCTTCGACTGTCCAGACGCCTTTCTCGCCCAGGGTGAAAACAGGAATGGTCGCGACCAGACCCAGGGCCAGACCGGCGGCGATGATCCGGCCGAGCCAGGCGCTGGGGACAAAGGCGGTCAGGTGGAGTTCATCGCGCAGATTGACCAGAAACAGGACAAACAAGTAGAGCACCAGGATGGCGCCGGCATAGACGATGATCTGCACCGCGGCCAGGAACTCGGCATTCAGGGTCAGATACAGTCCGGCCATGTGGAAAAACAGCACCAGGACCATGAGCACACAGTGGACCGGATTGCGCAGGCTGATGGCCAGAAGGCCGCTGGCGACAATCATCAGGGCGCAGTAGATGAAAAAGAGCTGGAAAAACATCGCACCCTCCTTAAACGTGTCCCGGCGGAAGATGCTGCCGCCAGAGCCGTCCCACCACCTGTTGTTCTCCGCTCCACTCAGACGGCACCGGGAGCCGTTTCGGTGCGGGCAGATCGCCTTCCGCCAAGCCGCGCGGCCGCCAGAACGGATTGAGATACCCATCGGCCTGCGAGTCCGGTTGGGACACGAACCGGTCCCAGTTGTCCAGCAACTGTTCCTTGGTGAACAGCAACGAAGGCCGCTCGAATCGGCTGTACTCGAATACCTTGGTGAGGACGATGGCGTTCACCGGGCAGACCTCCTCGCAAAATCCGCAGTAGACACACCGGGGGGCCTCGATGCGGTAGTCATCAATCACCCGGCGGTTGCCCGCCTTCGGGTCTCGGTGCGTCCGGATCTGGATGCAGCGCGATGGACAGACCGCAACGCAGCGCATGCAGCCGACACAGGTACTGTCGCCGGTCGCGGCATCCCGCACCAGGGCGTGCTGGCCGCGAAAACCGGCGCAGACCTGCGGCCGCTCGTCGGGGTACTGACGGGTGATCGGCTTGGAAAAGAGCCGCTTCAGGGTCAGGTTCATGCCCTGGAGGATCTCGATCTGGAAGATCGTGCCCAGCCAACCGCGCCGGGGTTTATACTGAATCTGCATTGTGTAGTTATCCCCCTAGGTGAGGATCGCCTTCAGGCAGGCGGTGAGGACAATATTCGCCAAGGCCAGCGGGATGAGCATCTTCCAGCCCAGGTCCATCAACTGATCGTAGCGGTAGCGCGGCAGTGTGGCCCGGATCCAGATGAAGATAAACATGAACAGATACACCTTGAGCACGAACCACAGCGGCGGGAAAAAGGGAACCGGAAAGGGCCCGTGCCAGCCGCCGAGAAAACAGAGGGTGCCGATGGAGGCCATGACCATCATGCCGATGTACTCGGCCATGAAGAAGATGGCGTACCGCATGCCGCTGTATTCGGTGCAGTAACCGGACACCAGCTCGGTCTCCGCCTCGGGCAGGTCAAAGGGCACCCGATTGGTCTCGGCCAGCATGCTGATGAAGAAAACAAAAAAGCCGAGGCATTGCGGCAGAAGATACATGCCGAGGAAACGGTCGCCCTGGGCCTCGACGATGGCGCTCAGATTGAGCGAACCCGCCAGCAGCATGACCCCGACCAGGCTCAAGCCCATGCTGATCTCATAGCTGATGACCTGCGCCATGGAGCGCATGCCGCCCAGGAAGCTGTATTTGGAGTTGGACGACCATCCGGCCAGCACCACGCCGTAACTGGCCAGCGAACTCATGGCGAAGACGAACAGCAGACCGATGTCGATGTCGGCCAGTACCCAGCCCTTGGCAAAGGGCAACACCGCCAGCGAACTCATCATCGCCACCAGGCAGATGATCGGCGCGGCCAGGAAGGTCGGCCGGTCGGCGTTTTCAGGGATGATGTCCTCCTTGAAAAAGGACTTGACGCCGTCGGCAATGGGCTGGAGCAGGCCGTGCCAACCGACCCGCATCGGTCCCAGCCGCACCTGCATGTGGCCGATGATCTTGCGCTCGAAGTAGGTTGCGTACGCCACATGGAGCATGACCACCGTAAACAGGATCACAATCCACACAATCAGGAGCAGAATTTCCATACAATCCCTCGGGTTCGGAACATTCCAATTCGAAAATGGGTCACCGGTCAGATTCGCCCAGCACAATGTCCAGGCTGCCGATGTTGGCGATCAGGTCGGCGACCAGCCCGCCCTTGGCAATCGCGGCCATGGCCCCGATGTGAATGAACGAGGGCGAGCGGATATGCATCCGGTAGGGCCGGCTGCTGCCGTCGGAGATGAAATAGAAACCCAGTTCGCCCTTGGGCACCTCGGTGGCCACATAGATATCGCCGGCGAGGTAGGGGCCGCGGTCGCGGATGAGCTTGATCAGTCCGGCGCCGTAGGTCGTAGCGCCCGCTGCGATGCGGGGCGACGCCTTGGCGGGCATGACCAGATCCGGGGCGTCCGGGCCGACGATCGGGCCGGGGGGCAGTTGGTCGATACACTGCTGGATGATCCGCGCCGACTGGTGCAGTTCTTCCATGCGGCAGCGGTAGCGGGCGTAGATGTCGCCGTCGCGGCCCAGAGGCACCTCGAAATCGACCAGGCCGTAGGCGTCGTAGGGTTGGTGCTTGCGGATGTCGTAATCGATGCCCGAACCGCGCAGGCAGGCCCCGGTCAGTCCCAGGGCCAGGGCCTCCTCGCCCGTGACCTTGCCGACGCCCACCGTGCGCTTGAGCCAGATGCGGTTGGTATCGATCAAGGTCTCGTATTCTTCCATCTTGGATGGAAAGATGTCGAGAAAGCGCTGTAGTTCGCTGATGAAGCCGGCGGTCACATCCTGGCGGACCCCGCCGATCCGGGGATAGGAAAAGGTCAGCCGCGCCCCGCACAGTTCCTCGAACAGATCCAGCAGGATCTCGCGTTCGCGGAAACAGTAGAGAAACACGGTCATGGCGCCGATATCCAGGGCATGGGTGGCCAGCCAGAGCAGATGCGAACAGATCCGCGACATCTCCGCGACCATGGTGCGGATATATTTGGCGCGCAACGGCACCGAGATGGAGAGCAGACGCTCCACCGCCACGCAGTAGCCGACATTGTTGGCCATGGCGGCGATGTAGTCGAGCCGGTCGGTGAGGATCAGCCCCTGGGCATAGGTTCTGCTTTCCGCCAGTTTTTCAATGCCCCGATGGAGATAGCCCACCTGCGGCATGCAGGCGAGGATGGTCTCGCCGTCCAGTTCGAGATCGACCCGGAGCACGCCGTGGGTGGCCGGGTGCTGCGGCCCCATGCGCAGCGAGTAACGCTCGCCCTCGCCGTCGGGCACCGGCACTTCCAGATGTTGCATCAAGGGACGGCTCATGGCGAATCCTCCCGACTTGGCGCCGCCTGTCCGGGCGCATGTCCTTGCGGGTCAAAACCGTATTGGTCAAGCTCTTTAACCTTGGCGAGCAACTCGGTCATGCCGCTCCACTCCTCCGCTCCCCTGAGCGGGTAGTCCTTGCGCAGGGGATAGCCGACCCAATCATCCGGCAGCAAGACCCGCCGCAAATCGGGATGGTTGTTGAAGCGGATGCCGAGCAGGTCGTAGGTCTCCCGTTCCAGCCAGTCGGCTCCGGACCAGAGTTCGACCACCGAATCGATGCCCGCCTCCCCGTCGTCCACCGCAGCCCGCACCCGGATCTCGTGGCGCAGGGAGACGGAATAGAGATTGTAGACCACCTCGAACCGCGACAATCCCTGCTCCTGGCGGCCGGCATTGTCCACCCCGCACAGCGAGCGGAGGTGGTTCATCCGGATGCCATCGGTCTCCCGCAGCCAGCGGAGGATATCGACAATCCGCCCCGGCCGGACGACCACCGCCGTCTGGCCCTGGTGGGTGTACGTGTGCAGGATTGTATCGGGAAATTCGGCCCGCAGCCGGTCGGCTATCGCCATTGACTCCATCGGTACTCTTCCTTGCGAATCTTTTCCTGAAGTTGCAGAAAACCTTCGAGCAACGCCTCGGGACGGGGCGGACAGCCGGGAACATACACGTCCACCGGAATGATCTGATCAACCCCCTGGGTAACCGCATAGGTGTCGAACACACCGCCGCTGCACGCGCAACTGCCCATGGCCAGGACATAGCGGGGTTCGGGCATCTGGTCGTACACCCGCCGCAACACCGGCGCCATTTTCTTGCTCAGGGTGCCGGCCACCACCATGCAGTCGGCCTGCCGGGGGCTGGCGCGGAACAGGATGCCGAACCGGTCGAGATCGTTGGTCGAGGCGCCGGCATCCATCATCTCGATGGCGCAGCAGGCGAGACCGAAGGTCACCGGCCAGATCGAACCGGCCCGCCCCCAGTTGACCAGCTTGTTCAACGGCCCGAGGAGGGCATTGGCACCGGGAATGTGCCGGACTCCCTCCGCCAGCTTGACCACGGCCGGATCGGCTATTTTTCCCATTGCAGCACCTCCTTCTTCCAGGCGTACACATAACCGACCAGCAGCAGTCCGATGAACAACAGCATCTCCACCAGGGCGAACATCCCCAGATGGCCATAGCTCACCGCCCAGGGATACAGGTAGATGACCTCGACGTCGAACACCACGAACAGGATGGCAATCAGGTAAAACTTCACTGAAAAGCGCAGCCGTGGGGCTTCAGTGGGCTCGTTGCCCGACTCGTAGGCGATCAGTTTTTCCCGATACGGCCTGCTGAGGCGGAAAAACCGCCCCACCAGCAACAGGAGCACGCCAAAGAGGACGCCGAAGGCAAAAAGCAGCAGAATACCGAAGTATTCCCTGGGCAGGGTGTCCATGGTCATGCCCCGTTCAGCGTCGGTTCTGGATCATCAGTTCGGCAAAGGATTGCCGTGCCGACTGGGAAGCCGCCGAGGGCGTGGTAAACGTCAGGCAACCGGTGGTGCACTTGCTGACGCAGGCCGGTTCCAGCCCCGCATCGATCCGGTCTTTGCACAGGTCGCATTTTCCCACCTTGCCGGTTTCGGCATTCCACTGGGGCACGGCCCAAGGGCAGGCAATGATGCAGGCCTTGCAGCCGACACAGGCGCTTTCCTCGACAAAGACGATGCCGTCCTGATCGCGCCGTTGCATGGCGCCAGTCGGGCAGGCATCGACGCACCAGGGTTTTTCGCAGTGGAAACAGGACAGGTACACGAAATCGATCTGGGGAGGCGAAGTCTTCGCCGAGTCGACCTCGATCATCCGGCAGTAGAAAGCGCCGGGCCCGGAATCATTCTTGTCCTTGCAGTGGACCTCGCAGGCCCGACAGCCGATGCAGTCGGCCACTTGCTGAGTAACGATGTATTTGCTCATGATGGTATTCCTCCCGTTCAGGCCAAGGTCACGGTGACAAAGCTTTCCGCCAGGTTGATGCCGCCGCCGGCCTTATCCCATTCCTTCAGTTTGCCCTGCATGAATATCTGGTCGGCCAGCCCCTTGCCGAACGCTCGTTTCTGGGCTGGGATATCGGTGCCGAAACCGTGCAGCATGAACACCGCTTCCGGATGGATGAGGTCAGTGACATAGGCGGCGATTTTGCCCTGGATGTCGCCGTTGGCCACCGTGACCATATCGCCGTCCTTGATGCCGAGCTTGCCGGCGGCAGCGGTGTTGATCCACAGTCGGTTGGTGTCGAGCAGGTCGCAGATGATCGGGTTGTTATGGTGCTGTCCGTGCGTCTGATAGCCGGCACGGCCGATCAACAGGCGAAAGGAACCCTCGGGCGGCGCCTCGGGTGCGACATACGGCGGCAGCGAAGGCACGCCCATGGCCTCCCATTTGGCATTGACCAGCTCGATCTTGCCGGAATCGGTGGGGAACTTGAGTTTGTCGCGGTCGTACCAGATGGCCTTCTTGCTCAGTTTGACAAACCCCTTGGCGTCGAAATCGGCGCTGGTCAGGCCGGTATCCTGCAACTGATACTGCCAGATATCTTCAATGGAGTTGAAGGGGAAGTATTCGCCCTTGCCCAGCCGTTTGGCCAATTCAAGGTAGATCTCCCAGCCGGCCTTGGTGTTGTTCAACGGCTTGACGGCTTGCTGCCGGCGGCCGAATCCGGGTTTCAGTCCTTTTTCAGTGCGCAGGATGGAGTCGCGCTCCATAAACGTGCTTTCCGGCAGGATCACGTCGGCAAACCAAGCGGTTTCGCTGAAGTTGATATCCACCGCCACAATCAGATCGAGTTTGTCGAGGATCCGCCGCTGCTCCCTGGTGTCGGGCAGGGCGATCAACGGGTTGTGCCGGTGGACGAAATAGGCCTTGACCGGGTACGGCACCCCGGTATCGATGGCTTCAAAAGCGGTCTGAAGCATACCCGCGCCCTTGTCCCACTGCGGATAGCGCGTGCCGCAACCGTCGGCCCGCTCTTCCTTCACCGCCGGCACCAGGGCGGCCAGGCTCTTGAGGCCGGATTTGCCGGCATCCTTGGGCCCCTTGGGATAAAACAGGCCACCAGGCTGCTCGATGCTGCCCATGAGCGCGTTGAGAATATGGATCATCCGCGAGGCATAGAAAGAATCGCGGTAGCGGGCCAGCATCCAGCCGGGATGAATGATCACCTTGGGGCGGTCATTGTTCAATTCATGGCAGAAGGCTTCGATCTCGGCGGCCGGAATGCCGCATTCCCCGGCAGCCCATTGGGGAGTATAGGGTTCGAGAAAATTCTTGAACTCGGCCAGGCCGGTGACATAGCGGGCCACGAAGTCCTGATCGTAGTAGCCGTTGTTCACGATGCAGTGGGCAATCCCCAGCAGCAAGGCGTAATCGGTGCCGGGCTTGACCTGCCAGTACCGGCTGGCCTTGCCGGCGGTGACCGAAGCGCGCGGATCGATATAGGTGAGCCGGGCGCCGTTCTTGATGCCCTTGAGGACGCTCTTTACCTCCTTGACCCGAAGCGACTCGGTGATGTTGCGCCCAAACAGCACGATATGACGGGTGTTTTCGTAGTCGTAGGCAAAATCCTTCCGCCCCAGGCCATACACCGACTTGGAGGCATGCTGGACGTTGCGGCCGCAGGTGCAGTCGTGGTTGTGATAGTTGGGCGACCCCAGGGCCTTGAGAAAGGCCTGGCGCAGATCGACGAAGGGGCCGCCGCGATCGGAAAAGATGATTGATTTGCCGCCGTGTTCGGCGATGATGGGCTTCAACCGGCTGACAATATAGTCAAACGCCTCGTCCCAGGAAACCTCCCGCCACTCCCCTGCCCCGCGCCGCCCCCGGCGCACGAGCGGCGCCATCGGCCGCTGCTGGTCCCGGCGCTGGGCCAAGGCCGCCCCGCCCTTGGCGCACAGACTCGCGCCCATGCCGCCATCGTTGCGGTTCCCCTCGATCCACACGGGCTGACCGTCCTCCACTTGCACGGTTACCGGACAGCGCACAGCGCACATCCCGCAAATACTGTACTTCGTCTCTTTCATCGTCGAACTCCTCTTGTGCCTTTGACCCAGCCTCTCGTCGTGTCCCTGTATGTTTTCATCCCTGCTCATCCCTTTGACACAACGCGCTGCGCCTTGATCAGTGATTACTGTGTACCCAACCACCTTGTTGCCAGGTTTACCAGGGAAACTCGCCTACCCATTCGGCTGGACTCATCCTGACCGATAATGGGTTGCACGCATCCACCTGTACTGAACAAAAATAACCATCAACTGCCATACGGTCATTCATCGCCGAACAACCTTCCTCTGCCGTGTTCTTTCGGCAGAGCGAGAACTCTGAGATCAATCAAAAAATCCGTATCGCTGCCTCTTCGCAAT
>WQUH01000172.1 GCA_009782165.1 Pseudomonadota bacterium
TGGTTGACCTGGGCCGATTCCGTGATGATCAGGTTGAGATTGCCGTGGGAAACCGCCACCGTGGCGATCCGCACATCCTGGCCCATGACGATGGTGCCGGTGCGCTCGTTGACCACGATCCTGGCCGGGCCGTCCGGCGCCACGTCGATCCCCTCCAGATCGGCGATAAAGGCCACCAGATCGCCGCGAAAATTTTTGGGTCTCGCCACCCGAACCGTCCCGGAGTCGGCGGATTGGGCCGTGCCCGCGCCGAAGCGGAGGTTGATGGCATCCACCATGCGCGCCGCGGTGGTGAAGTCGGTCTCCCGCAACTGGTAGACGATCTCGCCCGAGGGCGGCAGGGCGTAATCGACCGCCCGCTCGACAATCGCGCCTCCGGTCACCCGGCCCGAGGTGGTGAAATTCTTTTGCGCCCTGGCCGCCTTGCCGCCAAAGGAGATGCCGCCCACTGCCAACGGTCCCTGGGCAACGGCGTAGGTGTTGCCGTCCGGCCCTTTGAGCGGGGTCATCAACAGGGTGCCGCCGGACAGGCTGGTGGCGTCGCCGATGGACGAGACCTGGATGTCGATGGCGGAACCCGGCCGGGCAAAGGGCGGCAGTTGGGCCGTGACCATCACCGCGGCGATGTTTTTGGTGCGCATCTGCTTGTACACATCGCTGGTGGGGGACAGGCCCATGCGTTTGGTCATGTTGATGATGGACTGTTTGGTGAAGACCGACTTGGTGATGTCGTCGCCGGTGCCGGTCAGGCCGATGACCAGACCGTAGCCCATCAGTTGATTCTCGCGTACCCCTTCGATGCTGGCCAGATCTTTGATGCGGGTGGCCCAAACGGGCGCGGCCGCGGTCAGCCAGACCGCGCCGGCCAGAACCAGGGCGATGATGCGAAGATAATACATACAAATTTCTCCCGAAGCTGCGGTCGGGCCTCAGAACGGCCAGACATTGTCGAACGTGCGCATCAGCCAGCCGGGCTTCTGTTTGTCGGAAACAGCGCCCTTGCCGGTGTAGGTGATCTGCGCATTGAGAATATTGCCGGAATTCACGGTGTTGTCGGCGGTGACATCGTAGGGCCGGACAATGCCGGTCAGGTAGATGATCTGGTTTTCATTGTTGACCGCCACCGATTTGCCGCCCCGAATCTTCAGGTTGCCGTTCGGATAGACCTCCACCACCTGGGTGGTGATGGTGGCGGCCAGGTTTTCCGAGCGGGTGGTTTTGCCTTTGCCGGCAAAGGAATCGCTGCTGTTCGCTCCGACCATGGACGAGGGGTTGATATTGGTGCTGTCCGCCACCGTGGTTTCCAGACCGAAGAAGGTGGAGATGCCCGCATTGATGCCGGAGCCGCGCGAGGTATCGGTGGTGGCCTCCTTGGAGGCCTTGGCCTGTTCGCTGATGATCACCGTGACGATGTCGCCCACCCGTCTGGCCTTGACATCGGACAGCCAGCTCCCCTCGTCGCCGTTCCACAGGGTGCCGGGCGACTGGGGCCGGGGATTGGCCACCACCGGCTCTTCCAGCGGCTCGTGGGCGGCGGTCACCTCCTGGGTGCGGGGGGCGCAGCCGGCCGCCAGGGTCAGGGCGGCGAGCAGCAGGCCGCACGCCGCCTGTTGCCAACGCCTTGTCGGCGGGACAGGGATAGAATATGGATAAACTTCGCGTTTCATCGGGCTAAAACTCCACGGAAACCATGCCGGGTCCGTCGACGCGGCAATGAATCATCTTGTTCGAAGCGATATTCTTGACCGTGATGACCTCGCCCAGCCGGCCGTCGTTTTTGGCCAGGCCGCTGGTGGACAACAGCAGCGGACCTTTCTGGGCCGAGATTTTGACCATCTCTCCTTCCTTGATCACCGGCGGCAGGACGATGTGCTCCGCCTTGAGGACCGTGCCCGGCGCAACGGTGCGGGCAACCTGTTTGCCCAGGATCTCCTCCAGGATAAACAGGGGGTTGTCGATGCCGCTGATGTTCTGCCGCTGCGGCACGACATTCTCCCCGGTCACGGTATCGCCCTTGCGCAGGGTGGTCGCGGCGGTCAAGACCTCGGCGACCATCTCCAGCCGCCCCCGCACCGTGCAGTTGCCGGCGGGCTTGCCGTCGACGGCCAGGGCGATGGTGAAACTGGTGCTGCCCACGATGCCGGGCCGGGACGGGATGACCTTCCAGGTGACGGCCCCGGCCGGCAGCAGCATTTCCTCCGGGGTCTGGACCGAGGTGAGGCGGATGTCCGCCTTGGGCAGAACAGCGGCGTTTTCCTGGAGAAAGGCGGCGACGATCTCCTGCATCCGCTCCTTGGTCAGGGGAACGGCCATGCGGTCCACCACAATGGTCTGGCTGCCCTGCCAATCGACATCGGCTGCCTCGGGGCGGTTCTGCAGGGCGCCGATCACGGCGCCGACGTACAACTCCTTTGATTTTCCCGGCGCGGGAGACGCGGTGACCGGCAGTTTTCCGAGCGCTTCGGCGGCGTGGCCCGCGGGCTGAATCACCGCGATATCGGCCAGCACGATCTTGGGCCCGGCCACCACGGCCTTGGCCTTGAAGTGGACCGTCATCTGGGCGGCCGCGACCTGCGGCAGAAGCAAAAGCCAGCAGACGGTCAGGATGGATGCAAAATAGTTCAAATGATTACACCATGTTGGTGACAGTTTGCATCATCTGGTCCGAGGTGGTGATCACCTTGGAGTTGATTTCAAAGGCGCGCTGGGCAGTGATCATCTGGGTCAGTTCCTCGACCATGTTGACGTTGGAATTCTCCACATAGCCCTGCAACAGGGTGCCGATGCCGTTGGCGCCCGGAGTGCCGACCAGGGGCGCGCCCGAGGATTCGGTCTCCCGGAACAGGTTCTTGCCGATGGCGATCAGCCCGGCCGGGTTGATGAAGTCGGCGATGTCGATATTGCCCAGTTCGGTCGAGGTGGTGCTGTCGCCAAGGATGGCGCTGACCACGCCGGTATCGCTGATGTGGACGTTGCGCGCATCCTCGGGGATGGTGATCTCCGGCTGAATGGGATAGCCGTCGGAGGTGGTGATGCGGCCGGTGCCGTCCAGCTTGAGGTTGCCCGCCCTGGTGTAGGCGGTGTTGCCGTCGGGCATGGTGACCTGGAAAAATCCGGAACCTTCGATGGCCACATCCAGGGTGTTGCCGGTCTGGACAATGTCGCCTTCGGTGAAGATTTTTGTAATGGCGGCCGGCTTGACGCCCAGTCCCACCTGGATGCCGGTGGGCGAGGTGGTGTCGGTGGAGGTCGGCGCGCCGGGCATCTTCATGATCTGGTAGAGCAGATCCTGGAAGTCGGGCCGGCTCTTTTTGAATCCGGAAGTCGAGACGTTGGCCAGGTTGTTGGCGATAACGTCCATGTTGAGCGTTTGGGCCGACATGCCGGTGGTTGATGTCCAGAGTGATCGCATACGGTGAAAACCTCCAGGTACGGTGTTGCGCGGTCAGTGCGTTGTCGTTCGTGCGGCCCGATCAACCGATCGTGCCGAGTTCAGTTTCTTTTTCGCTGATCTTCGAGTAGGCCTGGATGACCTTGGTGTGCGCCTCGAAGGCGCGCTGGCTGGCGATCATCTGGGTCATCTCCTCCACCATGTTGACGTTGGCGGTTTCGAGATGGCCCTGCACCACGCGGGTGTCGGCCATGGGCTGGTCTTCGCCCGCCTCCAGTTTGTACAGGGCATGGCCCACCTTGACCAGTCTGCCCTGTTCGGGGATGGCAAACACCTGCAAGGCGCCGCCGCTCTGCTGGCCGTTGACCGAGATCTCGCCTGTTTCGGCGATGACGATATCCTTGCCCTGGGACAGGTCGATCTGCAAGGGGGCATTGCCTGCCCCCAGCACGGTGAGGCCGTTATCCGTCTGGACGATGCCGTTGCTGTCCAGGTGCAGTTGGCCGGCGCGGGTATAGAAAATCTCGTCGCCCTTGCGCACCTTGAAAAAACCGGGACCGTCGATGGCCACATCGAGGGGCCGGCCGGTGGTCTGCATGCCGCCCTGGCTGAAATCGGTGGCGATGATGCGGGTGCGGGCATAGTTGATCCCGTTGGTGGCGCGCATCTGCTTGGCC
This sequence comes from Pseudomonadota bacterium, assembly GCA_009782165.1. Taxonomy (GTDB): domain Bacteria; phylum Desulfobacterota; class Desulfobulbia; order Desulfobulbales; family Desulfobulbaceae; genus Desulfobulbus. The sequence goes on from WQUH01000172.1 coordinate 4,069, forward strand.
CCTTGCAGCATGGAGGCGAAACCGATGCGGTCCTTCTTGAACCCGGTGGTGTTGACGTTGGCCAGGTTGGAGGAGAGGTTGCTCATCGCCAGTTCCCTGGTCAATGCCCCGCTCAGGGCGCTGTATTTTCCTGAAACCATGAGACTCCGTGTGGGTGTGTTGCCGCTTGCACGATCTGTGTTCTTTTCGGAACCCGGCGGCCGCTTCTTTACGATAAAAGCCCGTTTTCAGCCGGTCAGCGGCCGATTTTGGCCATCTGACTGAGGTTGAGCAGTTGGCCGGCCTCGACGGGCGAGATCCCGAGAATGGCCGCGGCCTGGACGCTGTCCATCCCCTGGTCGGCCAGCTTGGCAAAAATACGATATTTTTCCGGCAGATTCCGGTCGATCCCGGCCATGGCCTCCAGTCGCGGCCGCTGCAACCCGGTGGTCAGACTCGCCTCCCGCAGGGTGGCGTTGAACTGGTGCTGCACTGCCGGGTCGTCGTCCGCCAGGGCGGCATCGATCTTGTGCTGGATGGCCAGGATTTTTTTGCTCTGGCGCTGGCGCACGGACCGGTGATGGCGGGCCATCAGCAGCAGGAAGGGCAGGCAGAAGACGGCGGCGGCCAGGATGCTGCCGATGAGGATGAAGGCGAATTGCGGCATGAGGGCCTCCGGGGTTTACGGTTCGTACAGTTCCGAGTTGATCAGCTTGACCCGCAGTTTCAGCAGGGCCTGACTGTGCAACTGGGAGACCCTGCCCTCGGAAACGGACAGAATCTCGGCGATTTCCTTCTGGGTCAGCTCTTCGTAGTAGTAGAGGGCGATCACCTGCCGTTCCTTTTGCGACAGTTCCTCCAGGATCTCGGCCAAGAGCCGGGTCATCTCCTGCCGCTCGATCAGATCGGAGGGGGCGGGACCGCCGATATCCTCCAGGGCGTCGAGAAAACTGCGGCCATCCTCGGTGTGGTCGAGCGTTTCGTGGAGACTGACGCAGCCCAGGTGACTGACCTCGGCGAGCAGGCCGCGGTATTCGTCCAGCGAGACGGCCATCTCGGCGGCCATCTCGTCCTCTTCCGGCGAGCGGCCCAGGCGGCGCTCCAGCCGGAGCATGGTCTGGCTCAGTTGGTTCTGCTTGTCGCGCATCGACCGGGAAAACCAGTCGAGTTTGCGCATCTCGTCCAAAATGGCGCCGCGCATGCGGTACTCGGCAAAGGTTTTGAACTTGACCCCCTTGGCAGCGTCGAACTTGTTGGCAGCCTCGGTCAGGCCGACCATGGCGGCGCTGATCATGTCCTCCTTGGTCATGAAATTCGGCACCTGGGGGATCATGCGCTGCACCACCAGTTCGACCAGGGGCATGTGGTCCCTGATCAACTGGGAACGGTCATCGAGCGGCGGTACCGGAGGCAGCATGGCGATTCTTCACGGGTAGAAGTCAACTGGCGGACACAGGCGTCGCGGACGCGGGCGTCATTTCGCGCCGAACTCGAGCAGGCGCTTCCAGAAAAATTGAATCGATCCCTTGGGCCCGAGCGTCTGGGGCTCCTGCACCACGGCGCGGGCCAGGGCCTCGAAGGCGAGGCTGGTCCGGCTTTCCGGGTAGAGCTGCACCAGGGTCTGCTGCTTGCGGATGGCCTCCACCATCAGCCTGTCCTGGGGAATCGAGCCGATATAGTCAATGGAGATGTCCAGATACCGGTTGGCCACCATGGTCAGCTTGCGGTAGACATCCAGGGCCTCGTCCTCGCTCTTGATGCAGTTGACGATCAGGTTGAAGTGCTTCTCGTGATACTGGTTGGAGAGCAGCTTCATCAGGGCATAGGCGTCGGTGATGGCCGTGGGTTCCGGGGTGGTCACCACCAGGATCTCCTGGGCCGCGGTGTTGAAGTAGGTGACGTTTTCCGAGATCCCGGCCTCGGTGTCGATGAGCACGAAGTCGAAATCGTTGTTCATCGTGTCGAGCGCCTCCAGCAGCCGCATCTTCTGCTGGGAGTCGAGCCGGGTGAACCGCTGGACCCCGGAACCGGCCGGCAGAATCTTGATCCCCTCCGGGCCATCGACCAGGATCGATTCCAGCCCGTGCTCGCCGGTGAAAAAGTGGTTGAGATTGTGGTTTGGCGCCAGACCAAAAACCACATCGATGTTGGCCAGGCCGAGATCGGCATCCAAAATCAGCACCCGTTTGCCCATGCGGGCAAGCAGGACGGCCAGATTGGCGACCACCGCCGTCTTGCCGACGCCCCCCTTGCCGCTGGTGACGGAGAAGACCCTGGTCGCGGTCTGGACGGGCGCGGCCTCGACAGGCGCAAGACTGTTCATGGCCCGCAGGGTGCGGGCCTGGTCGGTGGATCGTTGTGGGTGGTCAGCCATGCGTCAGGCTCCCGTGGTCGTTCAGGATCAGGGCGGCGATAGCGGCCGGATCCGGCATGAGCAGATCCTCCGGCACCCGCTGGCCGTTGGTGAGAAACGAGATCGGGGTGTCGTTTTTGTAGTGGATGTTGAGCAGCGCGCCCAACTGGTCGCATTCGTCGATCTTGCTGAAGATGAAGGCGCTGATCGGCAGAACCGAAAAACGCCGGATCGTCTCTTCCAGTTCCCGCTCCCTGGTGGCCGCCGACAGGAGCAGGTGGTTGTCGATGCCCAGCTCCGGCCGGAGGAAGGCGGCCAGCTCCTTGATCTCCAGCCCGTTTTTCGGGCTGCGGCCGGCGGTGTCGATCAGAACCAGGTCGGCATCGCGGAACCGCTCCAGGGCCGCAACCAGTTCCTGGGGCGTGATCACCACTTCAAGCGGCAGGCGCATGATTTCGCCGTAGACCTTCAACTGCTCCACCGCCGCGATCCGGTAGGTGTCGATGGTGATCAGCCCGATCCGGCCGTTGTGGCGGCTGCGGTAGTGGGCCGCGATCTTGGCCAGGGTGGTGGTCTTGCCCACCCCGGTCGGTCCGATCAGGCTGAGACGCTGCTGGCGGCCGGGCCGGTTGTCCAGCACCCGTACCGTGGTGAACAGCCGGGCGATGGCGGTCTTGAGGATGGCGGTCAGATCGGCCCCGTCGAGGCAGGGCGCATTGCCGATGGTCTCACGGGTGAAGCGGGCCAGCACCTGGGCGGTCTCCCGGTTGATGCCGTAGCCGGCCAGCAGCCCGGCCACCGGGTCTACGGCAGCTACGGCGGCGGCCGGCGCGGCAAATTCGGGTTCCACGTAGGCGCTGTGCAGGGTCGGGGCCTTGAGGCCGGAGATCCGGTTGCTCAGGCCCTTGACCAGGGCGCGCAGTTCGGCCAGTTCCGCCTGGATGTCCTGACCCGCCTGCGGCGCAACGACGCCGGGGCCTGCCGATGCGACGGGCTGCGGCTGGGGCTCGCCCGTGCGCCACAGTTCCTCGTAGCTCAGGTCGGGCTGGGCGGTGGCGCGTGGCCGGGATGCCTTGCCGGTTCGCGTTGATCGCGGCGCGCGGGGCGCGGGCTTGGGTTCCGGCCAGGCGCTGTCCACCGCGGCGGTGATCTCCATTATCGGCTTGCCGAGCACCCCGAAGGAGCCGTGGCGGATGGTGCGGGTGGAGAGGATGAGGGCGTCGGGGCCCAGGGCCTCCTTGACCATTTTCAGGCCAGAGGCCATATCTTGCGCTTCAAAGACCTTAACTTGCATCGATGGTCACCGTTCCTATGGATTGAATGCGGACCTGCGAGGTGATCTCGTTGTGCGACAGCACCGCCACATTGGGGAAGTATCGCTCGATCAGCCGGCGGAAATGGGAGCGGATCTGGGGCAGTACCAGCAGCGCCGGCTGCTGGCCGATTGCCTGGGAGACGATCAGGTTGTTGAGGCTCTCCAGGATCTTCTGGGCCGTCTTGGGGTCCAGGGCGAGGTAGCTGCCCCGTTCCCGGTGCTGGATGGCGGTTTGGACCGACTCTTCCACGGCGCGGTCCAGGGTGATCACCGGCATGGTGCCGTCGGGCCGGACATAGGCGGCGGAGATCGACCGCGACAGGGCATGGCGGACATACTCGGTGAGCACGTCGGTGTCCTGGGTCATGGTGGCATAGTCGGCCATGGTCTCCAGGATGGTCCGCAGATCGCGGATGGAGACGCCTTCGCGCAGCAGATTCTGGAGCACCCGCATCACGCTGCTCAAACTGAGCAGTTGCGGCACCAGTTCCTCGACCAGCTTGGGATAGGTCTTGGCCAGGTTGTCGATCAGGGCCTGGGTTTCCTGGCGGCCAAGCAGTTCGTGGGCGTATTTTTTGATGATCTCGCTGATGTGGGTGGCCATGACCGTGATGCAGTCGACCACGGTGTAGCCGGCGATCTGGGCATGCTCCCGTCTGTCCTCGGTGATCCAGATGGCCGGCAGGTCAAAGGCCGGTTCCATGGTCGGCAGGCCCTTGATGGTCTCGGTGACCAGTCCGGGGTCCATGGCCATGTAGTAGCCGGGCATCATCTCGGCGGTGGCGATGTTCACCCCTTTCAGGCTGATGGTGTACTGGTTCGGGTTGAGCTGGAGATTGTCCTTGATGTGGACCGGCGGCACGATGAAGCCGCTGGCCTGGGCGAACTGCTTGCGGATCGCCTGGATGCGGGTGAGCAGTTCGCCGTCCTGAGCCGCATCGACAAAGGGGATCAGGCCGTAGCCGACCTCGAACTCGATCAGGTCGACGTTGAGCATTTTTTCGTAATCCTGATCCGGCTTGATCGTCGGCTGCGGCCGGACCGTCGCGGCCTCTTCGAGTTGCTGCGCGGCCTCCGCCTTGTCGAGGCTGTAGGCGGCATAGGCCATGAAGGCGGAGATGACCAGAAAGGGGAAAAACGGCAGGCCGGGAATCAGGGCAAAACCCAGAATGATGGCCGACGCGACCCACAGGGCCTTGGTGTAGCGGGTGAACTGGGCCTTGATTTCCGAGCCGAAATCGTCGCGGCCGGCCGAACGGGTAACCAGCATGCCGGCGGCGGTGGAGATGATCAGGGCCGGGATCTGCGCCACCAGACCGTCGCCCACGGTGAGGATGGTGTAATTCTTGGCCGCTTCCGCCAAGGGCATGTCCTTCTGGAGCACCCCGATGATGAACCCGGCGCCGATGTTGATCAGGGTGATGATGATGCCGGCGATGGCGTCGCCGCGGACAAACTTCGAGGCGCCGTCCATGGCGCCGTGGAAGTTGGCCTCGTTGGCGATTTCCTCGCGCCGTTTGCGGGCCGTGTTCTCGTCGATCAGACCGGCGTTGAGGTCGGCGTCGATGGCCATCTGCTTGCCCGGCATGGCATCCAGGGTGAAGCGGGCCGCGACTTCGGCGATCCGGCCCGCGCCCTTGGTGATGACGATGAAGTTGATGATCACCAGAATGACAAAAATCACCAGTCCGACCACGTAGGAGCCGCCGACCACGAACTGGCCGAAGGCCTCGATCACCGCGCCGGCCGCGTGCATGCCCTCGTTGCCGTGCAGGAGGATGAGCCGGGTGGAGGCGACGTTGAGCGCCAGCCGGAATAAGGTGGTCATCAGCAGGATGGCGGGGAAGATCGAAAACTCGACCGCCTTCTCGGTGTACAGGCTGATGATCAGGATGAGGATGGCAATGGTGATGTTCAGCGACAGGCACAGGTCGAGGATCAACGGCGGCAGGGGGATGATCATCAGCATGAGAATGCCGATCAGCCCCACCGAGGCCAGGATGTCGCTGCGCCGCAGGAGGTCGGCCGGCCGGATCCTGCTCAGCAGTGTCGCGCTTCCTATTGCTTCCATTGCTTCTTTTTATACTTTGCCCTTCAGCGAATAGACATAGGCCAGGATTTCGGCCACAGCCCTGAACAAGTCTTCGGGGATGGTCTGCCCCACCTCAACCTTGGAATGCAATAACCTTGCCACCGGCGGATTCTCGACCAGGGGGACATGGTGCTCGCGGGCGATCTCGCGGATCCGGGCCGCCAGCATCTCCTGGCCCTTGGCCAGAACCACCGGCGCGTCCATCTTGCCGGGCTCGTACTTGAGCGCCACCGCGATGTGGGTGGGGTTGGTGATGACCACATCGGCGGTGGGCACGGCGGCCATCATGCGCTTGCGGGCCATCTGCTGCTGGATGGAACGGATTTTTGACTTGATGTGCGGGTCGCCCTCGGTCTCCTTCATCTCCTCCTTCTGTTCCTGCTTGGTCATCTTCATCTTTTTCTCCATCTCCCACCGGACAAAGGCGTAGTCGAGGATGGCCAGGACAATCATGATCCCCACCACCTTGGCCAGGATCAGGGCCGCTGTTTTGGCGACATAGAGGATGGTGCCGTCGACCGGCATCTCGATCAGTTGCAGGGCCTGGGCGAACTCGCCTTTGATGGTGATATAGGCGACCCAGCCGATGAGCGCCACCTTGAGCAGCGACTTGATCACCTCGACCAGGGAGCGTTTGGAGACGAAGCGGGCCATGCCCTTGATGGGGTCGAGCTTGGTCAGGTCGGGGACCAGCGGTTCGGTGGTGAACAGCCAGCCGATCTGGACAAAGGTGGAAAAAAAGCCGACCAGCAGGGCGAGCAGAAACAGGGGCGCCAGGATCAGGGCCAGGGCGGCCGCGAGGTAATAGGCCAACCGCATCGTGGTGCTGGGCGTGATTGCATACTCGCCGCTGGTTTGCCAGACCATGACCAGGATCTGCTTGAGGTCGGCCCAGAAGGTGGGGGCGTAGAACAGCCAGAAGAGCAGCGCCACGGTGAACAGGGCCGTGGTCTGTACCTCCCTGCTCTGGGCCACCTGGCCCTTTTTGCGGAAATCGTCCCGCCGTTTTGCCGATGCGGTTTCGGTCCGTTCGCCGGTGCTGGTTTCTTCAGCCATGGTGCATCAGTGGTTGCCGACATTCGCCGGGCGAACGCCGTTTCCGGGTTGGCCGCCGCCCCGTGCGGCCGCCTTGTGGAGAACAGTTGCAACATTTGCACCTGAAGCGCACGGACTTGGAAGGTGAGGTACAGAGACAGGGGACGACCCACTGTCAGCACAAAGGCGGTTTGTACGGAACGCCTCAAACGCCTCCTTTTGAAAGGGGGTGCCCGTAGGGCAGGAGTTTGCCTTGCATGGCCGCGTACAGACATGGGACCGCAGGCGTCCCGCCTGCGCATTGTGAAGGGCGTCATATACAGGAAAAACGTCATTGCGAGGAGCGAAGCGACGAAGCAATCCAGGAATCGCCACAAGGACACGACTGGATTGCTTCGCCTGCGGCTCGCAATGACGTTTCCTTATTCCGTCATTCCC
>WQUH01000173.1 GCA_009782165.1 Pseudomonadota bacterium
GCCCGCATCCTCATCGCCCGGCTGATGCTTCAGCCCGCGGATATCCTCCTGCTGGACGAACCGACCAACGACCTCGACATCCCCTCGCTCGATGTACTGGAGGAAAGCCTGTGCGAATTCCCCGGCGCTCTGGTGCTGGTCACCCACGACCGCTTCCTCCTCGACCGGGTCTGCAACCTGGTGCTCGGCTTCGACGGCGCCGGCCGGACAGAATATTTTGCCGACTACGACCAATGGCTGGCCATGCTTGCGGAGCAGGGACGCGAGGAAGCGGCGGACATTCAGTCTCAGCCCAAGGAAAAACCGGCCGCCAAACCCAAGCCGGGCAAGCTCTCGTACATGGATCAGCGTGAATATGACCGGATGGAGGAAAAAATCCTGGTCGTTGAGGCCCGGTTGGGCGAGTTGGAGGCCCTGATGGCCGATCCGGAAGTGATGGCCGATCCAGGCCGGCTGCAACGGTACTGGCAGGAGCAGCAGGAAGTGCAGGCCCAGATCGAGCGGCTCTATGACCGCTGGCACGAATTGGAACAGCTCCGGCAGGGACAGGCGGGATAGAACAAATTATTTGCCCCTCTATGTAGCAACTATCGCAATTCCTCCAGTCTTGCAGACTGCCGAAAAACCAACCGTTCCCGCTTTGACCGGGATGAGGTTGTAACAAAAAATCAGCCGCCGATGCGCGACATCCGGCCGTGACAGTCGCCGCCGGAGCGGCGCAGCTTTTCATCGAGATGATGGCCCTCGGGTTTGTTGCGGATGGCGGTCAGCATGGCCTGGCGGATCGCCTCGTCGCCCGATCCGTCGCGCAGCGCCGACCGCAGATCGACCTCCTCGTCATGGAGCAGGCAGGAGCGGAGCCGGCCGGCCGAGGTCAGGCGCAACCGGTTGCACCGGCTGCAGAAACGATGACTGAGCGGGCTGATGAACCCGAGCTTCCCCACCGCATCCGCCCCGAGGCGATACACCTCGGCCGGGCCGTCGTTCCGTCCCTTGGCCACGGGAACCAGTTGGCCTATGGCGGCGATCCGGGCCATGATTTCGTCGGTGCCGATGTAGGTGTCGGCGCTCCAGCGACTGGAACCGCCAATGGGCATGAACTCGATAAACCGCACCTGGATCGGCAGCCGTTGCGACAGGCGGGCGAAATCGACAATCTCGTCGTCGTTGACGTGGCGCATGGCCACCATGTTGAGCTTCACCGGAGCAAAGCCGAGGGCCAAGGCCGTTTCCACCCCGCGCCAGACCTGGGCGAAACAGTCGACCCCGGTGATCGCCTCAATCCGCTCGGGCCTGAAGGAGTCGAGGCTGATGTTCACCTTGGTCACGCCGGCTTCGTACAGTTCCCGGCCATAGCGTTCCAGCAGCACGCCATTGGTGGTGATGCGGACATCGTCCAGCCCTTCGATCCGGGTCAGGTCGCGGATGAACCGCATCACGTCGCGGCGCACCAGGGGCTCGCCGCCGGTGAGCCGGACCTTGGTGATGCCCATGGCCACCGCCACCCGGACCACCCGCAGCAGCTCCTCGTAGGAGAGCAGTTCGTCGGGGGCGAGCTTGGCCAGACAGCCGCTGGCCTCCTCTTCGGTGACGCAGTACAGGCAGCGGAGGTTGCAGCGATCGGTGAGGCTCAGCCGCAGATAGGAAATGGGGCGGACGAAGAGATCGACAAGTCCGTTTCCCGGCGGGACAATTGTGGTGTTTTTCTGTGTCATTGTAGTATAGTGCGGGGATAAACCGGTTGCTCTGCCCAGCGCCTGGGGCCAACCCGGAATGTATTGATACCACTGATACCAAGCGATTGCAACCAGCGGCCCATGCTTATCCTTGCCATTGAAAGCTCCTGCGACGACACGGCGGCCGCCGTCCTCGAACCGGAAAGCCGGATCCGCTCCTCCGTGGTCAGCAGTCAGCACGAGATCCACGCCCGCTTCGGCGGCATCGTGCCGGAATTGGCCTCCCGTCGCCATATCGAAATGATCCGCCCGGTGGTCGACGAGGCCCTGGCGCAAGCCGGAATCGGCCTGGACGACATCGACCTGATCGCCGCCACCCAGGGTCCGGGTCTGGTCGGCTCACTCCTGGTCGGCTTCACCTTTGCCAAGGCTGTGGCCCTGGCGCGCGGTCTGCCCTGCGTCGGAGTCGACCACATGGCGGGCCACCTGCTCTCCTGCCTGCTCGAAAACCCGCAACCCGCCTTTCCCTACACCGCCCTGATCGTTTCCGGCGGCACCACCTCGCTGTTCGCGGTCGACGATCCCCTGAGCTTCACCCGCCTGGGCCGGACCAGGGACGATGCCGCCGGCGAGGCCTTCGACAAGGTGGCCAAACTGCTGGATCTCGGCTATCCCGGCGGGCCGGCGATCAGCCGCCTGGCCGCCGGGGGCAATCCGGCGGCCATTGCCTTTCCCCGCTCCCGGTTGGGCGCGGACAGCCTCGACTTCAGCTTCAGCGGTCTCAAAACCGCGGTGGCCGCCCACATCGACAGCCAAGGCCGTCAGTGCCCACCCCAGGCAGTGGCCGATATCTGCGCCTCGTTTCAGGAGGCGGTGGTCGATGTCCTGGTGGACAAGACCCTGGCGGCGGTTGAACGGACCGGCCACCGGCGGGTGGTTCTCGGCGGCGGGGTGGCGGCCAATCCGCGGTTGCGAACCGTGCTGGCCGAACGGTGCGCCCAGAATGACGTTGCATTGTTCATGCCAGCTCCAGCGCTCTGCACCGACAATGCCGCCATGATCGGCTTGGCCGGTTATTACCGCTTCCTCGGCGGCCACCTGGCGGAGGCGGATGCCGACGCCTACTCGCGCTCGCCGCTCAACTAAAAGCCGCCATGTCAGCCGGCCGCACCCAGTATCTGCTCAGGCGCCAGGGCTTGGCCCCGCACAAAAAACTGGGGCAGAATTTCCTGGTGCATGAACGCACCCCGCAGCGGATTGTCGATCTGGCCGGGCTGCATCCCGGCGACCGGGTGATCGAGGTCGGGGTCGGCCTGGGCGCCCTCACCCGGCCGCTGGCTGCGGCCTGCGCCCATGTCGTCGGCCTGGAAGCCGATGCCGGCATCGTCCGCCTGCACCGGGAGCAACAGGATCTCCCCGCCAACGTCGAGTTGATCCACGCCGATGTCCTCAAAATCGACCTGGCCTCTCTGGCCGCGCCAGGGCAAAAACTGAAAATCGTCGCCAACCTGCCCTACTCGATCTCCTCTCCCCTGCTCTTTCGCCTGATCGACCACGCCGATCTGATGGATTTCGCGGTGGTCATGCTGCAAAAGGAGATGGCCCTGCGGCTGATGGCCCAGCCGGGCACCAAGGAGTACGGAGCCCCCACGGTCCTGCTTGCCGCCTGCGCCGAGGTGCGGCCGCTGCTGGCGGTTGACCCGGCGGAATTTCATCCCCGGCCCAAGGTCGATTCCCTGGTGATCCGCATCGCCTTTCAGCCGCCGCCGGCACGGCTGCAAGCCCTGGGCGCTTTCGACCGGGCCCTGCTGTCCCGGATCGTTCATGCCGCCTTTGGCCAGCGGCGCAAAACCCTGCTCAACGGTTTGGCCGCCGCCGGACTGACGCCCGACAAAACCGCCCTGATTCGCTGCATCGAAGCCAGCGGCCTGGCCCCTTCGGTCCGGGCGGAAACCCTGCACCTGGAAGATTTCATTCGCCTGAGCCGTACACTTGGACGCACCAACTCTCCCAACCCTCTGCCCTCCCATTCAGCGCCATGACCGACTCAAAAAAGCCCGCTCCGCCCCAGATCAGCCCCTATGTCTTTCCTGTCCTCCTCGCCGGACTTGGCCTCTGGTGCCTCTACGACGGCTGGTTCACCACCGACCCGAATATGCTCAAACACCAGTTGTTCAACCAGATCGCCAGCGGCGTACTCCTGGTCTGGGCGGTTGCCGATTTCATCCGCACCCGCAAACTGGACAAGGCGGCCCAGGCCGCCAAGGCCAGGGAACAATCCGGCAACTGACCACTCCGCTCGCCGGGCCATGATCACCAACCGTCAGCTCCTGCTCCCCTACGCCCTGCCGTACCTGGCCTATGTGGGGCTTGCCTCGATCCCGACCGATGTCCTGGCGCCGCACCTCAACTATCTGTGCCGTCTCGTCATTGTCCCCTTGCTGCTCGTCTGGGCCTGGCGCTGGTACTGTCCTCTGACCGGCCCCAGATCGCTGTTCGGCTCGATCGCCACCGGCGCGGTCGCCGGCCTGGCCGGGCTGGTGCTGTGGCTCGCGCTGCTGGCCCCCTTTGTCCACCCCGATGCCGCCAGTCCCTGGACCTTGCCGGGATTTTTCCTGCGCCTGCTCAGCGCCGGCCTGGTGGTTCCGCTGTTTGAAGAACTGATGATGCGGGGATTTGTCTTCCGCCTGGCCCTCCAGTGGGATCAGGCGCG
>WQUH01000174.1 GCA_009782165.1 Pseudomonadota bacterium
GCGTGAGAAAAGCAACTGAAAATTGGTCATGCTCAATTATCTTGGCCTAACATTGCGTTCAACCCGGACGGCTTCGCCGCCGGTTAACTTAGGCGTTAGGCAGAAAAAACCATGAGCACTTTCAAATTTCAACCTCGCTGGAAAGAAGAGCTCGTTTGTACAGGCCCAGGCGGCACTTTTGTCCTTGAGCTTCCTATGGGTATTTTGTCTGCATACCTTCCAACCGAAGATGCCTGGAAACAAAAGGCCCCAGATTGGGCTAAAAACCTTTGGCCAACTCTACGGGCAGAACTGGAAGAATGGTGCTTGGTTCATAAAGCTCAGTTTTTTATTGACCCAACAGCAGGTGTTTATTGATGTGGAGTACCTTTATTCATGGGCCTGACATTGCATTCAACCCGGACTGGCCTACGGCCAGCCGGTTCATTTAGGCCTTGGATCGCCACGCGCGAAGCTGCCACGGTACGCATTGAGTTTTGTAATACAAATGGAATAACGAGGAAAAGAGGCGATGGTTGTTGTGCATTTCATTGTCGTTGGTCTGGCGCTGACGATCCTGCAGACGACCCTGTGCATGCGCACGCCCGTTTCATCCCTGGCGCCCGATTTCTACTATGTGCTCGTGGCGTATCTGGCCCTGCGCTTCGATGTGCTGCGCAGCCTGATCATCCTGTTTCCGCTGGTCTGCATACTCGACGTGCTGTCCGGAACCATTCTGGGTTCCTATGCCCTCATCTGTTTCGGCGGCTATGTGTTGCTGCGTCAGCTTGCCGCCAGGCTGCCGGTCAAGGAGTTGGTGTACCATCTGCCCCTGATCTGCCTCAGTTTCCTGGCGGTTTCCTGGCTGACCTGTTTCCTGCTCGACTTCCTCCGGCCCGGCCAGCTATCCGCCTGGTCATGGTGGACCATGACGCTGCGGACGCTGCTGGTGGCGCTGTGTGCCTATCCCCTGTTTTTTCTCTTCGATCTGATCCAGAAATATTCCCAGCGCAGTTTCCTGTCCTGGAACACCTTGCGGTTGCGCAGCGATAACCGGCGCCGGCGGACCTGAGCGCCGTTGGCGAATTGAGCGGGTGGGATGTGATAACTCCGTTTGACGACAGCATGAAAAATGTCAGGAAACTGAACCGGAAAAAGGGAGAGTCGTTGTTCGACGCCGAGCGGACCATGGACAGCGGCGTCACCAGGCTGCCCAAACGGGATGAAAGCGAGCTGAGCGGCTATAAGAAAAAGACGCTCTACTCCTTTGTCGCGGTGATCGGGTTCTTTGCGATCATCGTCGCCCGCCTCTGGTTTCTCCAGGTCGAACAGGGCGAATACTACAACCAGTTGGCCGATTCCAACCGCGTCCGCTCCATCGACATCGCCGCGCCCCGCGGCAACATCTACGACAGCAAGGGGAGGGAGATCGTCACCAACCGGCCGTCATTCAATGTGGTCTGGATCCGGGAGAGCAACAAGATCAACGATGAGTGGCTCAAACGGCTGACCCGGCTGCTCAGGCAGGATCCGGCGACCCTGCTGGACAAGATCCGCAGGATGGCGGGTACGCCCGGCCATATTCCGGTCCGGCTGGCCGAGGATATCGACTGGGAGACCGTGGCCCGGATCGAGAACAACCGGATGTACCTGCCGGAAATCAGAATCGAGGTGGTGCCCCTGCGGATCTACCACTACGGCAACCTGGGCTCGCACCTGATCGGCTACATGGGGGAGATCAGCAAGGCCGAACTGGACAAGGCGGACAGAAATCTCTACAAGGGCGGCGACCTGACCGGCAAGATGGGGCTTGAGAGGCTGCGCGAGCAAGACCTGCGGGGCGAGAAGGGGAGCAACAACATGGAGGTCAACGCCCTGGGGTTTGAGCAGCAGAACTTGAAAGACATCGAACCGCAGCCCGGCAGGGATCTGTACCTGACGATCGATGTCGAACTGCAGAAGATCGCGGAAGAGGAAATGGCCGCCAAGAACTTCGCCGGCGCGGTGGTGGCGATGGAGGCCAACACCGGCCGGTTGCTGGCGATAGCCAGCGCCCCCCAACTGCATCTGGATGAGTTTGTCGGCGGCATCTCGCAGAAAGCCTGGAAGGCGATGCTCGACAACCCGCTCCATCCGCTGATCAACAAGGTGGTGCAGGGGCAGTATCCCCCCGGATCGACCTACAAACCGATCACCGCCTTTGCCGGCCTGGCGGAGGGGGTCATCACCCCGGACACGTCCGTCTTCTGCCCCGGCTCGCTGGAGCACGCCAATCACACCTATCGCTGCTGGCGCAAGGGCGGACATGGGACGATCACCCTCAGGCGGGCTCTGGCCGAATCCTGCGACGTGTACTTTTACACGGTCGGTTTGAGATTGGGGGTGGACCGGCTGGCCAAGTATGCCAGGATGTTCGGGCTCGGCGAGAAAAGCGGCATCGAGATGGAGCACGAGAAACCCGGCATCGTGCCCAGCACGGAATGGAAGAAGAAGCGGTACAAGGTGAAATGGCATGAGGGCGAGACCGTCTCGGTCGCCATCGGCCAGGGCTACGATCTCACGACCCCCCTGCAGGTGGCCCAGATGACGGCGGTGGTCGCCAACGGCGGCACCCTCTACCGGCCGGCGGTGGTCGAAAAGGTGATCAATGCCGACGGCGAGGAGGCCAGCGTGTTTCAGCCGGAGGTCATCTCCAGGATACCGGGTCAGGGCCGCAACCTGAAATTGGTCCGGGAGGGGATGATCGATGCGGTCAACAGCCGCAGGGGCACCGGCCGGGAAGCGAAGATCGACGAGCAGCACGGCATCATTGTCGGCGGCAAGACCGGCACCGCCCAGGTGGTGCGGCTTGCCCAGTATGCCCATCTCAAGGAACAGGACATCCCCTATCTCTACCGGGACCATGCCTGGTTCACCTGCTTCGCCCCGGCGGCGAATCCCGAGATCGTGGTCACCGTCCTGGTCGAGCACGGCCTGCACGGCGGCACGGCATCGGCGCCCATTGCCGCCAAGATCCTCAACAAGTATTTTGAACAGAAATTCGCGGCCCAAAGCGACCCCAAGACGCCGCCGGCCAGCCGCCCGCCAAGAAAGGTCATCCTCAATCAGGACATGCTTGAAGATACCGATCCGCCTCCCCCGGAGGAACCCGGAGAAGGCGTACAGGCAGTGGACCCGGAACCGGACCCCCCATTGAACGAATTGCCCTATTGAACGCCATGTTTCACTTTGACCGCCGCCTGTTGCACCATTTTGACTGGGTCATGCTGCTGATGGTCCTCCTGGTGGGAGGAATGGCCCTGATCAATCTGTACAGTTCCACCCATCTCCCGGACAGGGGCGTTTCCTCGCTCTTCTACAAGCAACTGGTTTTCTTCGGCGCCGGCTTGGCGGTCATCGTGGTCGTCCTGACCCAGGACTATCAGAAGGTCGCCAAATTCGGGTATGTGCTGTATGGCCTCATCCTGTTGCTGCTGGGGTATACCCTGATGTTCGTCAAGGCCATCTCCGGCTCGCATCGCTGGATCGATCTCGGTTTCTTCAACCTGCAACCCTCGGAACCGGCCAAACTGGCGCTGATTCTCGTGCTGGCCTCCTGCTACGCCAATCTCGACGTGCCAAACGGCTACCGCCTGCGCGACCTGATCAAACCGGGCCTGCTCGTCGCGGTGCCCTTTGTGCTGATCGCCAAGCAACCCGATCTGGGAACCGCCCTGATCTGCGCCATTGTCTTCGTGTCCCTGACGCTGTACATGCGGCTGAGGTGGAGCACGCTGGCCATCCTCAGCGTCACCGCCCTGGGGAGCGTCTTTGTCGGCTGGAAATTTCTGCTGAAGGAGTACCAGCGCAAGCGGATTGAGACCTTCCTCAATCCCGAGGCCGACATCATGAACCACGGCTACCAGATCATGCAATCCAAGATCGCGGTCGGCAGCGGCAAGGTTTTCGGCAAGGGCTTTCTCGAGGGCACCCAGGGGCATCTCCAGTTTCTGCCGGAGAAGCACACCGATTTCGCCTTTGCGGTGTGGGCGGAGGAGTGGGGGTTTGCGGGCTCGGTCTTTTTCCTGGGCTGCTATTTTTTTATGATCGCCTGGGGCATCAACGTCGCCATGTCGGCCAAAGACAAGTGCGGCGCCATTCTGGCGTTCGGCTGCACCATGCTGATTTTCTGGCAGGCGGTGATCAACCTGTGCATGATCATGGGATTTCTGCCGGTGGTCGGCGTGCCTCTGCCGATGTTCAGTTACGGCGGCTCCTCGCTGCTGACCAACATGGCCGCCATCGGCCTGATCATGAACGTGCGGATGCGGAGTTTTCCGACGGCCACGGCCGGCTCATGACGC